>JBCBKZ010000145.1:0-9838 GCA_038520955.1 Bacteroidota bacterium
TTCTAAAAAAGCTTAATTCAAAAAACAGCTGACTGGCATTAAGCCAGTCAGCTGTTGATTTATAGAAGATTGAGGGTTCTCTTATGAGATTCTCAACTATTCTTACTGCGCTCCAAAAGTATATACTACTCTCACCATGGCTCTACGACCAATTCTTGGCATGTTTGGTAGATAACGGTAATCATAGTTAAAGAGGTTGTTGGCAGTGGCATCTATGGATAAGCCATTGGTGAACTTGTATCCAAGTGAAGCGTCTACCAGGTTTCTTTCATCCGTATCTCCTGAGAACTGTCCTGAAGCAGAGAAGTAAGTATCATCATGCTGGAAAGAAATACTTCCTCTAATGCCTGATTCTGGGGTATAGTTGATACCCAGTCTGTATTTGTTCTTGGGAATGTTTAAGAAAGTAGGTAGGGGACCAGCAGCTTCATTTCCTACTACATTTTGCTCAAACTCATTTCTGTTAATCCATGAGTAGTTGAAGAAGGCAGATAAGTCATCTGTGAAGTAGTATTCAGCACCAAGATCTATCCCTGTATAAGAACGCTCATCAAAAGTACGGTATCCAGCTGAAAGGTGATTCACCCCATTGTCAGGTACCTGATCTGTTGGTGTAAATGCATGGAAAGGGAAAGCTCCCAAGGCATCAGCGAATCCTTGACCTCCTGCTGTATAAGCCCCGATGAACTGGGGCGCTAAACCTGCAATGGCTGCATCTATATCTGCTTGTGCAAGACCAGCACCAGCCATGATAGCCCTAAAGGCAGGCTCAGCCTGTGCCCACATGGCGTTTGCCAGGTCTGAACCGAGCTCAGTTGTATTTAGGATGTAAGCTGGAGAAATGGCAGTAAAGAGAGAGTTGTTACGCTCTACCACTCGGTATACATCTACCATCAGAGTCAACTTATCAGCAATCAAGCCTTTATATCCAATCTCCCAGTTATCAGTAGTGCTGATAGCAGAGATAGGTGCATCAATAATTCCAAGTGGCGTACCATCAAAAATGTTAAATCCAGGAGAGAGTTGACCTGTAAGTCCTAGTGCTACAGGATCAATCGCTCCACCAGCAGCCGTAGGTTGTAAGGCCTGGATAAAAGCATCTGTAAACGGCTCCAGGGAAGTACCAGCTAATGCGCCACTAAATCCTGCCGTTACCAGGTCATTCACGCCGCTATAAGCACCTGCTAATGGCAGCTGATCAAGTCCGGTTGGAACCCCAGGTATCATCCATGCAGTAGAACCGTCATTAAATGTCTGGGTGGTTTTGTTACCGTATAGCCAGATATCAGCAGTTCCGGGAACCAGCACTGACAATGGGAAGTCTATGTTCAACTGTAGGTTAGATACGGTAGATGAAGCTCTGTTATAAGAAGCTCTGAAGGTATGATTTCTATTCACCTTGTACACCAGAGCTGCACGAGGAGCCCATGCACCATCATCTATGAAGTTAAATCGGTCATAGCGTCCAGCTAATACCAGGTCTAACTTACTGGCCAGGGCAAATTTACCCTGTAGGTATCCTCCGAGTACGGAATAGGAGTCGTCATCTTCATTTCTTCCGTATACAAGCTGCTCAGTATCCTGCCCAGCAAAACGGTAATCTACTCCCGCTGTCCAGTCAGCATTCAGGAAGTCCAGCGTTTGAAAGTTGTATTGTACCTGTGTTTCAAACTGGGTTCTGCCCACGGGAGATCTATTACCGGTTTGGTAAAGGAAAGTAGGGTTATCCATGGTTCCCCCATCATTATCTACCGCAAACACTTGTGCGAAGAAACCGCCTGCTTGTACTCTGGCTTGACCCCAGAATTCTCTGTTATCAGCAAAGCCTTCTCCCTGCTCATTATAGAATACTGCTCTTGCAGAGTTGAATCCACCAGATAAGGTGATGTTGAGATCATCCTTTGGGCGGAATTCGAAAGTGGTATTCAGAGAATAGTTATCCCAATCGTTTGCCATGGGGTTACCATCTCCATCCTCGTCTAACTCAGCAAGCGTTTTTAGGAGCGTTCCAGAAGATAAGGGGTCAACGACACCAATTCTTTCATCCACTGCAGGCTGGAAGACACCTCCATTAGGAATAAACTTGGCTATCTGAGCTGCATCATCAGGATCATTTGGGTCTAGTGTAAACTCATCCCCCTGACGGTACTGTGCATTAATCTTAAACCCAAACTTATCACTCACCTTAGTAGCGTGGCGGATGGTTCCTCCAAAGGTGGACAATTCTCCACCGAATAGTTCTACGGTAGTTCCGGGAACATCAATAGGGCTTTTGGTGATGAAGTGTACCACCCCCTGTGTCACGCCCGGTCCGTAGAGGGCTGATCCTGGTCCACGTACTACCTCTATTCTTTGCAGGTCAATGTTGCTAAGGCCGGATTGATCTGTTTGGAAAGTACCTATTCCAGGCCCTACCAAACTTCTATAGTCCAGAATGGGGAATACGGAAGTACCGAATAACCCTGCTCCACCACGCATAGAGATATTGATACGGTTAGCGGATTGTTGCTGGACTTGAACACCAGCTACATTTTGCAGGTTTCTAACGGGATCAGCAGTTTGGGCGGAAATTTCCAGCTTCCTGGCTGATACTACCGAAATAGAGGCAGGCGCTTCCTGTATTTTCTCCCGTTTACGGGAAGCAGAAATAACTACCTCATCTAGCAGGAGTTTTTCTTCCAAGGATATCCTCATACTGGAAGCGGAGGTAAATTCGATGTCTCTTTCTGAGTATCCAATGTATGATACCCTTACTTTAAAAGGGAAATTCTGAGAAGTGCTAATAGAAAATTTACCCTCAGCATCCGTTAATGAGCCAATAGTGGTCCCTTTTATGATCACACTTGCCCCAACCAGGGGAGTGCCATCTTCACCTTGTACAGTTCCCTGAACTGTATTCTGTGCCATGAGAGTAGTAGTAAAGCCTAAACTCAGAAACAGCAGTAAAACATAATTTAAGTAGTTCCTCTTAGTCATAATAAAGATTTTAGTAGTGGTCCTTTGAATTCAATAGCTAATACTTTACAGTCTATTGAACACCGATCAATTATGTGAATCGAATGTGTAAGAACGTATGCCGGTCCATGTAGGACTTCCGACACTTGGTCATAAGTTAATGTGGTAGGTTACAGCGAGTTGAAGAGAATAAGTGAGTAGTAATGAGTACAGCTTTCAACCTAAGAACAAGTGTTTTTATGGGAGATCAGATTTGAGGATTGTTCCTGAAAATAGCTCCCATTTTAGTGTGTCAAGGCGAAACTGTATGAGCGAAAAAGTATTCTTTTCTCTTTCAATTGGTTATTCAGATTAATTAGAATATACAATTTTTTCTAATTCCTGGTAATCCTAATGTTTTCCCCCTACAGATTTGGGCTATGTAGTAGGGGTGGAACGAGAAAAATGGGGCTCATTCTCCGACTAAATAAAACCAGAGAATTACATTATAGCTTACCAACTTAAAAGGAGGGCATACATTTCCCTGTTCCCATAGATAGATTGCCTACTCCCAAGGGGTTCTACAGTTACTACATTCAGGTTTTCTGCAAGCCGAATCAATTCATCCTTAGGAATAGGGTAGGGAACCCATGGATTTGAGGAAGTAGTATCATATTCTACTATGAGAAGTTGGGCAGATTTTCCTATATGTTTGATGAGACCTGCCAGGAAGTCTTCCTTTTCTCTCACATAGTGTAAAGCATTGGCCATGAGAACTCCATGAAGTTTCTCCGGAAGAATAGTTGTGAGAAAGTCTCCTTCCTGGGTGCTTATGTGTACGCCTGCATGTGAGATCGGAATATTAGCCAGTTCACGCCTTCGCTTATCGATAGCAATAATCTGACTTCCTTCTGGAAGATGCTCAGCTAAGGCAAGGGTAAAGGTACCAGAGCCGCTGCCCAGGTCTAGCCAGATTTGAGGGGTAGTTGTAGAAGGAGAGAATTGAATGAGTGCCTTGGCCTCATACGCTTTCATAGATACAGATGGAATTGATCTTCTAAACATACAAACTCTCCACACTTTCTTAAAGAATATACAGGCAAAAGAAAAGCGGAGAGTGGATACTGTAACCTTTCATTTTTAGAGAAGTTTCCCCGGTAAATATAAACTACCACTCACCTCTCTATGAAGAAACTTTCTATTGTTCCTTTCTATCTGGCCTGCTTGTTCTGGGCTTTATCTTTGTGTACTACTCACCTTCAGGGCCAAGGTATATCTGAAGCCTTTGAGTTTACCTTTGAAGATAAGGTTTACAGTGGATTGATTGATTATCCCGAAGGAGAGCCTAACTCTCTCATCATACTCATCCCTGGTAGTGGGCGTACCAATATGGTGGAAGGCAACTGGTATTATGAGGATCTCCAATCCATGTTTGTAGGACAGGGCTTGGCAGTCATGGTATATGATAAGGCAGGTTGTGGAAAAAGTGAGGGAACTTTTGATTACAATCAGTCTGTCCAGAATAGTAGTCTGGAAGTTTCGGCCGCTATAGCAGAACTGAGAGGGCAAAAGATTCCAGGATCTGATCAGATAGGCTTATGGAGCCATAGTCGGGGAGGATGGATAGCCCCTCTGGTTATTCAGCAAGATTCTACAATTGCTTATTGGATTTCCGCCAGTGGGCCAGATCATCTGGAAACCATAGGCTACTTTTTTGAAGCTAACTGGCGTGTGCAGGGTAGAAGTGAAGAAGAGATAGAGTTGCTATATGCAGAATGGTTGTCAGGCTTTACCATCCAGCGGAAGGGGGGTAGCTATGAAGAATACCTTGCAGCTTCCCCTAACGTGAAAAAAGACTCGATGATGCTGGCCCTGAGAGGAGGGAAGTTTAATACTGAAGAAAAATTCTATTCTTTTCAGAAAATACTTCAGGGAGAATCCTTTGATGAGGAAACAGGGCTCACCATTATTGTTCCTGATTTTGCGGAAGTACTGAGTGGGATTAAGTGCCCGGTTCTGGCCGTTTTTGGGGAGAAGGATTCTCAGGTGCACTGGCAAAGAAGTTTAGCCCTCTACCAGCAAACTATAGGGTCGAATGATCTCCTGACCTATTTGACACTTCCAGATGGTAATCATTTTCTCCTCACCTGTGAAACAGGCGGGTATCTGGAGAAGATCAGGGACCTTAGAGAAAGAGGCTTAGGCCAGCCTTGTGAAGGCTATCATACGGAGATGCAAAACTGGTTAAGGAGCCTTGGATATGCTCATTAACCTCAACCAAGTACTATTCTATTTCTTCATAGGCTGCCACTTCAGGTAGGTAGCAGAACGCCATAACCATTCCAGGGGTCCATAACGATAGGTTTCCAACCACTTTTGGCTGATTAAAGCCTGGACTGCAAACACACCCAACGCAAGTAAACTGGCCAAGGCAGGTTTGATGGTACCCATCATGCCTAGTCCCCAACCAAAGAAGATAAAGGTGCCTATGACAGACTGGGTAAAATAGTTGGTTAGTCCAGCTCTTCCATAGGGGGCCATCCAATCGAAAAACTTTCGAGGGCCTTTTTTCATGTAGAGGAGTAGAAAGACGCCAACCACCCATATGGTTAGCAAACCTGTATTTACTACATCGAACATCGCCATTAATAAGGGTTGGACAATGGTATCTCCCTGAGGGGGACCGTTTCTCATGGCAAGTCCTACGCTTACTACTATCACTATGGCAGCTCCTAAGCTAACCCAGGTCCACATGAGGATGTCTTTCTTGTATTGCTCGAACTTTACAAAAAAGCGTTTCCTCCCCAGGAATAAGCCTATTAGGAATAAGCCCAGGGTGAGATATCCTCTGCTGCCATTGATGAACTGAAAATTCATTTTCGATTGAAATCCATAGGTAGCATTCTCCCTGAAAACATCTATGATGCTTCCCTCTGTGATGGCTGTGAAATATTGGTTCTCGGCCTCCCAGTCTATGCTGAATGGGCTATTGTTTTCGGCATTTGCTGAGTCTGCAGGAGCTAGGTTTTCATCTGCTGCTGGAGACTCTTCTGCTGAGTTCCCGTCTGGAATAGTAGCTATTTCTTCAGTAGGAGGGTTGGTGTAATGATTAAAGGTCCATTTCCCTAATTGGGGAATGCCTGTCATGAGAATCACTATGAATACCCATAACCATCTATTGGGGACTTTGTAGAAAAGAATGAGAGGGACACCCAGCATGGCATATATGGTCAGAATATCTCCCCGGTAGAATAAACCGTGCAGCCACCCAAATCCAAACAGAATGGCTAATCGCCAGAGAAATCGCCACTGAAAGTTTGCGTCTCGCTGCTCGCCTTTCTCCATTTGAATGAAAAAACTCAACCCAAAGAGCATGGAGAAAATAGCAAAGAACTTTCCCTGGATCAGGAAGAAAGATATTCCTCTGACGATGTTGTCAATCATTCCTCCTTGTACAAGCTCTTGTTTATCTGGTGGGGTAGGACCTGCAATGTAGAGTTCCCCCATGTGGACGATGACTATCCCAAGCAGGGCAAATCCTCTGAGGGCATCTATGACTTGAATACGGTTGGTCTCCGTCTTCTGAGGAGAAGTGATGGTAGCGTGTGTTGCCATGATTGTGGTTTGGAGTACCTCTAAAGAGTCCGTTTTTTCCCAAGGGCTGCATTCTCCCTAGTCCCCAAAGAGATTGGGATAGGCATCAGGCGTGCCTGGTAGTTTACCAAAGTGGTGAAATGCACGCTCTGTGGCTACCCTGCCTCTGGCCGTACGTTTGATAAAGCCTTCCATTACCAGATAAGGCTCATAAACCTCTTCAATGGTATCTGGTTCTTCTCCTACAGAGGCAGAAATAGAGTTAAGACCCACTGGACCTCCCTTAAACTTATCTATAATGGTGAGGAGGATTTTATTATCCATATCATCCAGCCCACTTTCATCTACTTCCAGGGCTTCCAACGTAAGCCTGGCGATGTCCATATTGATGATACCTTTTCCCTTTACCTGGGCGAAATCTCTACTCCTTCTGAGGAGTCTGTTGGCAATTCTGGGAGTTCCTCTACTTCTGCCGGCTATCTCCAGAGCAGCATCTTTTTCTATAGGGACATTCAGTACGCTGGCAGAGCGGATAAGGATTTTCTGGAGGGTTTGGGCATCATAGTATTCCAATCTGGCATTAATCCCAAAGCGTGCCAGCATAGGAGAGGTAAGTAATCCCGCACGGGTTGTAGCTCCTACCAGCGTAAAAGGATTTAGGTTGATTTCTATGCTCCGGGCATTAGGACCCGTTTCTACCATGATGTCTATTTTAAAGTCTTCCATGGCAGAATAGAGATACTCCTCTACTACGGGGGACAACCTGTGTATCTCATCTATGAAAAGAACATCTCCTTCTTCCAGATTGGTCAATAAGCCAGCAAGGTCTCCCGGCTTTTCCAGAATGGGGCCAGATGTGGTAGTGATTTGGGTTTGGAGTTCGTTTGCGATGATAAAGGAGAGGGTAGTTTTTCCCAGTCCAGGAGGGCCATGCAGCAATACATGATCCAGGGGCTCTCCTCTCAATTTAGCAGCTTCCACGAATACCCTAAGATTGGCTACCAGCTTACTTTGGCCAGTGAAGTCTTCCAGTCGTTGAGGACGAAGTTTTTGTTCTTCATCCCCCGTTTGTGGAAAAGGGTCCAGGTATTCATTTCTCATAGAAGCTTGATTGAATCGCTATCCTAAAGATATTTTTCTGAGCATTTTGAGAGAATTCCCCAAGAAACTCTCTACAAAATACTTAAAATAAAAACTCCCTCGCCAATAAATTTAGTATTTCTAATTTTATAAGCAAGGGAGTAAGGGATTAAACGCTAACCCCATATTCTCTTAAGGCATCATTCAGAGATACTTTCTTATCTGTGGAAGCTTTCCGTTTCCCTATGATGAGGGCACAGCTCACGTTATAGGAGCCTGCGGGGAATTCTTTGGTGTAAGAACCCGGTATTACCACACTTCTCTCAGGCACATATCCTTTATGCTCTACTGGCTCAGAACCAGAAACGTCTATGATTTTAGAGGAAGCAGTAAGTACTACATTCGCACCCAAAACTGCTTCTTTTCCTACTCTTACTCCTTCTACTACTATAGATCTACTTCCAATGAAGGCATTATCTTCTATGATGACCGGAGCTGCTTGTACGGGTTCCAGTACACCTCCTATACCTACTCCGCCACTCAGGTGGACATTCTTTCCTATCTGGGCGCACGATCCTACGGTAGCCCATGTATCCACCATGGTTCCACTGTCTACATAAGCACCTATGTTCACATAGGAGGGCATCATGACCACACCCTTCGCGATGTAAGCACCGTATCTGGCTGTAGCAGGAGGTACTACCCTTACGCCCTGTCCTACATAATCAGACTTGAGGGCCATCTTGTCATGATACTCAAATGGAGGAAGATCTATTTTCTCCATTTTCTGGATAGGGAAGTTTAGAATGACGGCTTTCTTCACCCAGTCATTCACTATCCATCCCTCTTCAGATGGGGAGGCACATCTAAGGCGACCTTTATCTAGATCTTCTATGATGGCTTTAATGGTTTCCAGGGTTTTGGGGTCTTTTAATAAAGCCCTGTCTTCCCAGGCGGCTTCTATTATTTCTTGGTAGTTTGACATGTTGATATGATTTGAGCTGCGAAAATACTGGCTACGTGCTTTGATTTCAATCAAAGCACACATTTTCTTTTCTCACAGAGTGGGGAAAGGGGCTTACTTTTCCTTACCGGATTTTAGTTGAGTAGATTCCAGGTCAAACAGATCATTGATAATGTCTATTAGTCCTTCTGGATCTCCTCTCCTGCAAGCAGCCTTTAATTGGAGAACGGGTAACTTGAGTACCTTGTTCATCATGCTTTTGGTGAGCTGTTCCATAAGCTCACTTTCTTCTTCAGAAGCTGTTTTCATGAACTTGCCTAGCTCGTCCTTTCGGATTTGTTCAAGGGCATCCTTGATCCGGTGAATAGTAGGAGAAATAGAAAGATTCCTTCTCCAGTCAGAGAATGAAGAAATCTCTTCAGTAATGATATGCTTTACATCTGGGATGGCCGCTTCACGTTTAGCCACTACTGCAGAAGTTCTATTCTGGATGTCATCTATGGCATATACTACCACTTTCTCCAAATCATCTACCTTAGCTGATACACTTCTGGGGACAGAAAGGTCTATCACAAACTGGCTATGGAAAGGAGAGGATTGGAAATGCGCTTCTGTCAGCAGAGGTGTTTCTCCACTTACTGATGAGATGATGATATTATGAGAAGAAATAGCTGAATCCAGCTCACTAAATGGAAGTTGGGAGAAACCTAACTCAGTTGCAAGTGCTACAGCTTTCTCATGCGTCCTATTGATCAGGGTAACCTGGCTGAACTCTTCTCCTACCAGATTTCTGGCAACATCTGACCCCATTTCCCCAAGGCCTATGACTAGCACCTTGGCTTCTCTAAATGATTCCCTCAGAGAAGAAGCTAATTCTGTAGCTGCATACGATACAGAGGCTGCTCCATCTCTAAAAGGAGTTTCTTGTTGTACGCGCTTATTAGTATGAAACACCGTATGCAGAAGCCTGTGCAAAAAAGCGCCGGCCATATCCATCTCGTGTGCCCAGCTATATGCCTGCTTTACCTGGCTGGAAATTTGAAGATCACCGAGCACTGAAGAATGCAGTCCCATAGATACTTCAAATAGGTAGGGAACTGCCTCAGCCTCTTCGTACACATCAAAATATTGGAAGAATCTGTTGGTCTCCAGAATTCCTTTCTCAACGCAAACAGAGGTAATGATATCCTGACTAAGATCTTCTTCAGAGGTGTAGTATACTTCTGTTCTATTACAAGTAGAAAAGACCATGGCTTCTTTGATCCC
>JBCBKZ010000146.1:0-9835 GCA_038520955.1 Bacteroidota bacterium
TTCCAGATGTCTGCAGACATCTGGAAGTATATCCTTCTAAAGGCCAGGGGGCCATGGCTCTCCTACGGTCTTTTGGAGTAAACACTAAGTGTAACCTGGATTATTTCTTTCAGGTAAATGAGCTGAACAAAAAGAAAGGATTATCTCTTTCCCGCTCCTATAAAATGCCGGTTCTGGTATATGTCTACAATAATCAAAGCATAAGAACTACCCTGGGTATCTCAGACAGGCCCCTGGCAGAAAGAATACAGGCTTTTAATGAAAAGATGTTGAGAGAAGGGGTCAAAGAAGCTGACTACAGAGCCAACCGTATCCTATGGGTTCCTTACCATTTCCTGAACTGCCCTGAGCAGGAAGCAGATTTTCAGGCCGCCACCAAAACTACCGGTGGAGAATGGGCCGCTCAATCCACTTCAGGAAAACAACCGCTAAGAGGCATATATGACATTTTTGGGCCAAATTATGCCCGCGTTCCCCGTCTAAGCAATGCCTTACAGGGATGCGTCTTTTATATCGTCAGTGGACACGGAGGACCTGACCCTGGAGCTGTAGGAAGGTACGGGAGAAATAGCCTGTGTGAAGATGAGTATGCCTATGATATTGCCCTTAGACTAACCAGAAACTTGCTCTCCTTTGGGGCTACCGCTTACCTAATCATTCGGGATCTGGATGATGGCATCAGAAGCGGGGAAGTTCTGGAATGTGATAAGGATGAAGTTTGCTGGGGAGGTGAGGAACTACCTATTAATCAGAAAGAACGTCTTTTTCAGCGTTCTACCGCTATCAATGAGCTATACGAGAAAAATAAGAAACAGGGCGTCAAGTTCCAGCGCTGTATAAGCATACATGTAGACTCAAACAGTAAAAGAAAAAGTACCGACATGTTCTTTTACCATCAGCAGGGAAATGCTTCCAGTTTGAGAATGGCACAAGTGATGCAGAGAACCATTAAGGCGAAGTACGAGAAGTATAGAAAAGGCCGCGGATACTCAGGTACCGTAAATAGTCGGGATCTACATATGCTAAGGGAGGTCATCCCTACTACCCTCTTCATAGAATTAGGCAATATCAGAAACAGAAATGACCAGGCAAGATTGGTCATAGAAGGTAACAGAGTCCTGATTTCTAACTGGCTGGCTGATGGATTACTAGCTGATAAGCAACTTTCTTCCCCATAACATACCTAAAATTAGGTATGTTTGTCTAATACAATACCCAAAGAGCGGTATAGGAATGAGTTCGGGTAGCATATACCTTTATCTGATTAGATTTAATCTAAATAAACCTATCAGTACAGTTTATCGTTAATTGATAGGTTTGTAGTCAACCCTGATTATTTGAGCTTACATGATCAATTCTTCCTATTCTAAAAGCGCTAAGGTTCCCTCTAAGCTATCTCAGTTTTCCATAGGCGAAAAAGGATGTATATCTGAAATCCAGTCAAAAGAACTGGAAATATGCTTACTGAAACTAGGCGTATGTAAGGGAGATACTTGTCTGCTATCAAATAAAGCCCCCTTGGGTGATCCACTCGCCATTGTTGTAAACGGTACTAAAATTTCCATTAGACGTGAAGACGCAGCCCGGATTCGGATGCAAGCTATATGAGTAAGAAGGGAAAGAAAGTAGCCCTTGTGGGCATACCTAATAGTGGTAAAACCAGTCTTTTTAATGCATTAACCGGTCTTAATCAAAGAGTTGGTAATTTCTCAGGGGTAACTGTAGACAGAAAAAGTGCTGCCCTCTCCCTCAAAGGAAAGACTACGGTAACCCTCATTGACCTACCAGGTACACATACATTATATCCTTCTTCAGAGGATGAAAAGATTACTTCAGAGATCATTAGGGATACGACTCACCAGGATCATCCTGATCTGGTATTATGTGTAGTCAGTGCACTTCAGCTGAAAAGAGGACTTGTTCTGGCAAGCCAGATTATAGACCTGGGAATGCCCTTGATTCTCGTGGTCAATATGACGGACCTGTTAGATAAAGGATCCGTTCTGGACTTATCCAGGCTATCATATTTACTAGATGTACCCGCCATCGGGATTTCTGTTAAGCAAGGAAGTGGGATAAGTACGCTTAAGAAGACCATGGGTCAGGATATACCCGCTTCCAGCAAACCTCAACTGGTCATTCCATCCGGTTTCAGGTTGGCGCTGAATCAGGTTCAGGAATCCCTTCAAACAGAAAATGCCTATCAGGCTTTTCAGTCTCTTCTTTCTCCAGAAGACAAACAGAAAAAAGAAATACATGATCTGGATAAAATCCAGCAATCTGCCGGAATAACGCCTGAGGAAGCAGAAGAACTGATCTCCAATGAGCTTACGGTAAGACTTGAGCATGCAGGAAACCTCTTTGATCAAGTCTATCTGCCTGAAAAAACAGATAAGATCAATGCCTCCACCTTTTTGGATAGGGTCCTTCTCCATCCTTTCTGGGGCTACCTGATCTTTCTCCTGATCCTCCTCACTATATTCCAATCTATCTTCTCCTGGTCTAGTTATCCCATGGATCAGATAGACTTACTGATGGAGGGGATAAAAGGGCTGGTTTCAGCTGCTCTGCCGGCAGGGTTTTTCACAGACTTACTTACTGAAGGCGTAATCACTGGTATAGCAGGAATAGTAGTTTTCATCCCACAAATAGCTTTTCTCTTCTTCTTCATTTCTTTGATGGAAGAAAGTGGGTATATGGCCAGGGTAGTATTTCTCATGGACAAAATCATGAAACCATTTGGTTTCAGCGGGAAGTCCATCATCCCTCTCATGGGCGGCATGGCATGTGCCATCCCCTCCATCATGATGACCCGGAATATCCCTAACAAATCTGAACGTATCATTACCATCATGGTAACTCCCCTGATGAGTTGTTCAGCGAGAATACCGGTTTACATTCTCTTAATAGCCATGCTACTACCTGCCGATAGTATTTTCGGGATAGATCAGCGAGGCTTATTCATGACTGGCTTATACTTACTAGGATTCGTGTTAAGCTTGGCCATAGCCTGGATCATTAAGAAACTCATCAACCAACCTTCTCAGTTTCCCTTCCTCATGGAACTCCCGGACTACCAAATGCCCAGATGGAGAAATGTAGGTCTGACCGTTTATCAAAAAACGCGCTCTTTTGTCGTAGAAGCAGGTAAGGTGATTATGGTCATCTCCATCGTATTGTGGGCCCTGGTCACATTCGGCCCTTCAAAGGAAAGAGAAGCCATAGAAACAGCCTATCAGGAACAGCTAGCCCAACCAGAACTTTCAGAAGAGGAAAAAACGACCATAGAGATAAACTACTCTAGTGCACAATTAGAATCTTCCTATGCGGCCAAAGTGGGGAAATTCATAGAACCTGCCATTAAACCCTTGGGATATGACTGGAAGATCGGCATTAGCCTCATCTGTTCATTTGCAGCAAGGGAGGTTTTTGTTGGGACCATGAGTATCATTTATGCCCAGGAAAACCCTGAGGAAAGTGAGGACGAACTGGCTTCCAGAGACTCCCTTATCCAAAAAATGCGGCAAGCGACTGACCCTGAGACAGGAAAACCTGTGTATACCACCGCAGTATTGTTATCTTTGCTAGTGTTTTTCGCCATAGCCATGCAATGCATGAGCACATTGGCAGTAACCTGGTCAGAAGCAGGATGGCAATGGGCACTTATCATGCTTGCCTATTTAAGTGCGCTCGCTTACCTAAGCTCGTGGTCTGTATTTCAATTGTTTAGTTAACCCTATGTTAGAGAAAAAAGTCGCTGCTGAAAAAGCCATGACATTGGTTCAGGATGGTATGACCCTGGGATTGGGTACAGGATCTACTGCTTATTTCTTTCTGGAAGAACTTGGGAAAGCCATTAATGATGGCCTGAAGATCAAGGGCCTTGCTACCTCTACTGCTACAGAAAAAACAGCTGCTAAATTTAATATCCCACTGATTAGCCTGGATGAGGTCCAAAAACTGGATCTTACCATTGACGGAGCGGATGAAATAGATCCCAGACTGCAACTAATTAAAGGAGGAGGGGGTGCCCTTTTCAGAGAAAAGATCATAGCCGGAATCTCTGACAGAGTGGTGATCATAGCTGACTCCAGTAAATACCACTCTAATCTGGGCCATTTTCCCTTACCAGTAGAAGTAGTTCCCTTTAGCTGGAAAGTAAGTTGTGCGGGAATCTCTGAAATGGGAACGGAGCCCGTTCTCCGTATGGAAAATCAGACTCCGTTCACTACTGATAATGGAAATTATATTCTTGATTGTCAGTTTGACAGCATACAGGAACCTTCTGAATTACACCAACAGTTAAAAATGGTTCCCGGTGTAGTGGAGACGGGTCTTTTTGTAGACATGGCTAACCAGGTAATTCTGGGTGCTGCTGACGGCTCCACTCAGGTGTTTTATAAATAAAACACCCCCCTAATCTACTGACGTATCACCTACTTTTTTCTTAGCCTTAATCACAAATCTAAGTCTTTCAGTTTGTGATAGTGGCTGAGTGTTTCTCTGATAGGTTATCTGGAAAGAAGAACCTACCGCATCAGATATACTCTGGAAAGAATTATCTAATCCTTCCAACGAGTAAGGAAATTGTGCTTCTCCATTTACAGAAAGAGATTCCAATACTGGCTGATCAACAGAAGCCCTGCTCTCCAATCCGATTACGTAGCTCTGGATATTTACTCCATTGGCATCCGGGATTAAGAGTTTGTCTCTAACCATACCTGAACTCAAGCTGGTATCTGAGAAGTTATCTCTACCATCTGTAAAAGTGACCATCACCTTACTTTCCTTTCCTATAGCAGTAGCAAGCATATCTACTCCCGTATCCATTCCTTCATACAGCTTGGTAAACTGCTCCTGCCTGAGGCCATCTATGAAGTTCATGGAAAGTTGATGGTTAGGATTGATTTCCTGACTCTGAATTGAATTCCCAAAGGAAACCACCCCAACCTCAGTCCCTGGAGAAGCTCCAGTAATGTTGTTGATAAAGCTCTTGGAAAGACGCTTTAAGTCATCAAAATCTTCTCCTAAAGACTCTGTGATATCCAGTACCAATACCAGATCCATCTCTGGTAAAGAGGCAAAAGAAGTCTTGAAATCAAGATCCCTTTCCCATCCTCTGGAACGGAATATTTCTGTACTCACATTGGAGATTTCAAAATTATCTTCTCCTGAATTGATGCGAATATTCTTAAAGTTCACATCTATCAGGAAGTCACCCGTCTGTTCATAATCGATCCCCCTGTCCAAGTCCAGGAAAATTTCCGAACTGGTGCTGTCACCAATGGAAACAACAGGATCATTTCCCTTAGGATTGGTAAGATCAAAATATAAATAAAAAGTTTCTTCAGAAGGGGTTACGACAGGCGTAGGATCATCATCCGTGTCTCTATCGCGGATACAAGAAAATGTGGAAATGAGCAAGGAGAGGCATAGAATCGTAAAAAATCTGTTCATAACTGAGTGTATTCGGAACAATAGCTTCAGTCGAGTCTATTTACCTGCAACATGTATCAGTAATTGGAAATAAGTACTTATCTAACTAATACGACTATGTGGAAATTAAATTGTATTGTGAAGGTAATTCACTGGGTAAGAGCAGTTCGTAGATAAAACGAATATCGGAAAATCATTTCAAAGAAAATAATTATCATCCCATTTTTACTATTCTTTGGGCCCTCATTCTGAATAGATATTCACTATCTACTTGTAAGATTTACAGGCTTTTGACTAATTTTATGCAAAACAAACCCTGACTATGAAAATACTACTTTCGATATTAGGCATTGTCGCTATTCTAGGTATCGTATATCTATTAGGCCCCAAACCGGAAGCAGCTGTTGTTACTCCTACAATCGACATGAGCTCCCTCCCTACTGAATTGGAGGTACTTGAAAAAGAAATTCAGGAGAAAGAAGCCAGTATCCCCAATATTAAGCCCGATAATGAAGCCCGAATTGTATGGGCAGATTCATTCGCTTACAAGAAGAGCCCATATAGCCTTGTATACCTGCATGGATTTTCTGCAAGCCAGGGAGAAGGAGAACCCATCCACAGAGAATTTGCCAAGCGATATGGGTTTAATATGTACCTGGCCAGACTTGATGAACATGGACTAGAGCAGGAGGAAGCCATGCTAGACTTGACAGCTGAAGGCTTGGTAGAAACAGCTAAGGAAGCAGTAGCCATAGGAGAGCAAATAGGAGAAAAGGTCATCCTCATGTCTACCTCTACTGGTGGAACGCTTTCTCTCTATATAGCCTCTGAAAACCCCAATGTAGCTGGACAGATTCTGTACTCTCCTAATATCAAAATATTTGATCCCACGGCTCAGCTCTTAAATAAGCCATGGGGGCTTCAGATTGCAAGAGCCGTCATAGGAGGTAATTACAACAGTTATGAAGTGGAAAGTCCAGAGGGTGCCCAATACTGGACACCTAAGTACAGGCTTGAATCTCTGGTACAGCTGCAGAATTTGCTGGATGCAACCATGAAAAAAGAAACCTTTGAGAAGGTTACCGCAGCTACCTATTTGGCTTACTATTATAAAGATGAAGAGCACCAGGATAATACCGTTTCAGTTGGCGCTATGCTGGACATGTTTGACCAACTAGGTACACCTGATGAACTGAAAAGAAAAGAGGCTTTGACAGAGGTAAATGAGCATGCGCTGGCATCTGTTTATACCTCTGAGGACATAGAGGCAGTAATCAAAGGGACCTTTGCTTTTGCGGAAGAAGTCATGGGCCTTACCCCTGTTACCACTGATTCAACAGAAGTGGAGATTGGTTCAGCTGAATAAACAGTCTTAGTAGAAATTATGTATATTACTGTTGTTCAACTTTAACGCTCCAAGTGTGGCCTTGACACATGAGACCTGACCAATATAGATTGATCATAGAGAAAGTCTTAAGCGAGATTCCTAATCTGGAAAGGGAGATCGATGAGAGTAGCTGCCCTGATGACCAGAAGCGGCTGGAGAAGACATTGAAGCTCCATAAGAAGCGCTTCGAGCACATGATCAGTTACAAGTACAGAGTGGCCCTCAAAAATCTATGTAAGGAAGTAGGCGTAAAAGGGGATTTTATGTAATCCCCTTCCTGGCTGTCTTAGTTGGCAAATTCGGGTTTCTTTTTCATCATATAAGCTTCGCCTGCCTTTTTCAGGTCATCCGATATCATCATGGCCGCATTCCATGTCTTGGCATATTCCAAACCATCAGCTACTGAATGTTCTCTTGAGTAAAGTATGTTCTGCTTGATACCCCGAATAGAAAGAGGGGACTTATCTGCTATTTGCTGAGCGATGTCCATGACGGCTTCCATCATTTCTTCCTTATCCTTGTAGACACTGTTCACTAGTCCGTGCGTCAGAGCTTCGTGAGAAAGAAACTTCCTCCCGGTATAAGCCAGTTCTCTTACGATTCCATCAGGAAGGATATGAGGTAACCGCTGAAGGGAGCCAATATCGGCTACCATCCCCATATCAATTTCCTTTAGGGAGAAGGTAGCACTCTCCGTACAGTAGCGCATATCACAGGCGGCAACTATATCTAACCCTCCTCCAATACATCCCCCGTGAATAGCTGCCAAAACCGGCTTTTTGCATTCTTCAATGGCATTTACAGCTACTTGTAGTTCTCCTGCCATCTCACGAACCCATTCTCCCTTTCTTCCTTCACAGCTATACTTGGCTCCCTTTACATTCATCCCTATCAGCAGACTCACATCTATACCGGCACAGAAATGCTTCCCTTCTCCAGAAAGAACCACTACCCTGGTTTCAGGATCAGAACTTAGTTCTCTGAATACCTCCTTCAGTTCCATCCAGGATTGTTCATCCAGGGAGTTTACTTTCTGTGGTCTGTTAATGATTACGTGGCTTACACCACCTTCTTTTTGTATGAGGAAATGTTGGTAGTCCATATTTAGCATTTGATTTTCCCCAAGATAAAATTAAATGCTTGCATTGGAAAATCTGCCTTATTCTGACTGTTTAGGCTTACTCAGATAGTTAGTTAGAAAGAAAGCAGCTACCCCCAAGGCAACTGTAGCTAGCCCGGACAAAGCCTCGAAAGGTCTTTCTTGCAAGAGAAAATACAAGGTTCCTCCTACGATCACCATGTAAATGATGGGTGGAAGCGGATATCCTTTTGTTCTAAATGCTTCCGGCTTACTCATCCCCTTTGCCCGCAGAATAAATACGCCTCCTACTGAGAAAAAGGTCATCAATCCCAGCACAAAGCCTGCATACACCAGTACGGTATCAAAGGAAGCAGAGAGAATAAATATTAGACTGATAAAGGACTGGATTAAAATGGCCAATACAGGAACCCCTCTTTCATTTCTACGTGAAAGTCTGGCAAAAAAGGGATAGTCCTGCCCCATCACTTCTAATACCCTGGGGCCTGCAAAAACCATAGCACTGGCAGTAGAGATTAATAGAATGGCCAACATCACACTTAGGATTACCCCGCCTGTTTCTCCTAAAGCAAATACTGAAGCTACATAGCCCACCTCCACTTCATTGGCGAGCTTCTCCATAGGAGCTGCGTAGAGAAAGGCATAATTTAGCATCAGATAGAGCAAGGTAACCACGGCCGTCCCAACCCAAAGGGACTTAGGGAGGTTTTTCTGAGGATCTTCCAGTTCATCTATTAAGTAAGCCGCTGCATTCCAGCCTGTGTAGGCATAGGAAACATAGATCAGGGAAACCACAAAAGCAGGGGTAAACACAAAGCCCCAGTCTGTAGCAGTAGGAATGATATTGATCGGCTGAGGGTTCTGGCCAAACACCAGGATGATGAAGACGAAGACCAGAATCAGCAGCACCTTAAGGAAGGTGAATACGCGCTGAAAAGAGCTGCCTCTCTTTACACTACTGGTATGCACCAGGGTAATGATGATCAATAAGCCTACTGCCAAGAGGGTAGAATTCAACTGTGGAAAGACCCTATCCAGGTACTCCCCAAAGGTCATACACACAAGGGCAGTTGGAGCCGCAAAGCCTACAGTAGCTGACACCCAGCCTGAGACGAAACCCAGGGAAGGATGATACATTTTGCTAAGAAAGAGGTATTCCCCGCCTGATCTCAATAAATTAGCCCCTAATTCCCCATAGGTCATGGCTCCACAAAGCGCAATAACGCCTCCTATTAGCCATAGCAATAAAATGGCAAAAACTGACTGAATGCCAGCTAGTTGAAAGCCTAAACTGGCAAATACCCCAGTCCCTACCATATTGGCAATTACGATGGATGTCGCGGTAGGCAAACTTATTTTCTGTTTCATGAATGTTGGAATCTACTTTTCTCCTGATTACTACCCCTTGTGTATTCTCCCTGAAAGAAATGAGGAAAACTAACCCTGGTTGTCGGGAAGATCAATGCCGTAATTTGTCTATGGAGGATAATTTAACTGATGAGTACGCAATTCTGCCGATTTAGTCGTTTACCTATTGAAAACTTACTTTAAGTTTAATAAATCGGCATTTAGGATCATCCCAGAAATTGCTTCTATGAAGAACAAAAAGAAAAAAAAAGAGGAAACTTCTGTGAGGAAAGACCAAATAGATGCCTACTTAAAAGAAATTGAATATACTCAAAGAGCCGCTTTGAGGAAAAAAATTTCTTATGTTTTTATTGGTGTCGCCGTAGCAGGAGGGATTGCCATCTTTGTGCTTACTCAAATCACCATGAGTAATCCTGACTTCTTTAAACAATTTAAAACCCCTTCTACCCTGAACCAACCAAAGGTAGTAAGCACTTCTTCCGTAGAACCTCAAGTAGAAATTATCCCTGTAGACGAAGACTCTACCTCCGGAGGTAGAGTCTTCG
>JBCBKZ010000147.1:0-9821 GCA_038520955.1 Bacteroidota bacterium
GGTTAAAAGAGCTGCTGCCTGTCATTTGCCTGATTATTCGTCATGATAGAGGGTTCTTTGGCTAGTATAGGGTTTCGCTAATCTGAAAACCATAGAGAATTGGGGGTAGTTATGGAAGTGTAATTCTTATACATTTAACCCCGAATCCACATGAAAAAGCTATTGCTTCTCTTTTGCCTAAGTCTGGTATTATTCGCTTGCACACCTAAAGCTGCAGTTATCGTTCTGGAGTCAAATCAAAGTATGTGCATTACCGGCAAAGGACAAGGACAGGATGGCGCGATAAATCCATATATCGATAGGAATAGCATAGCCAAAGTGGAAAACCTTGGGGAGAACACCTTTAGTGTGAGAGTGCAGGAAGACTATGAAGTGCTCCAAACCATTACCCTAAAAGCAGGAGAGAAGCAATCCATTCCGCTTTCTCCGGGGAAAGAGATCTACTTTGACAGCGACTTACCAGCCGAAGCAGGGATCAGTTTTGTGAAAGTAAGGTAACATCAGTTTCTGAAGTACTTAGGAGCCTTTCTTTAATAGCTTAATTTGGGGAAAGAGGGATTAATTGGGCTGGCTGTCACGCCACTGATCGTGGGCGGCTTGTGGAGATGCATTGGCGGGACAAAGCGTTTTTCCCTTCTTTTGGGGCGAATGCCAAAAGAAGGTCACAGGGAGGAAGTGGAAGGCCCGCGGAAGGCGACCTAGCACTGGAAGCAAAAAATGATTTCCGCTTAAACACAGAAATAGAATGGGATTTCTCAATTATAGCTTCCTATCTGGCTGTAAATCAACGTGTCTGACTTAAGGTAAGAGTCCTACAGGCCTTGCGATAAAGCTAAAATGTATGGATATTAAGAATAGCCATACAGTACAGCCATGAAAACCACCACAACAAGTAGCCGTCTTTTCTGGGTAGGCATCACCCTATTGCTATGTTTCTCAGCCTGTGATCAGAACAGAGGAGTATCACCTGAAGATCATTCTCCAGAGAACCTCCTTAGCTGGAATCAAACCATCATGGTAATGGCTAAGGAAAAGGATGCTTTGCTGACTCTGAACGGGGTACGCACAGAGGCGATCGCACTTACAGCTGCTCATAATGCCCTGAATAGAATAACCCCCGTTTACAGTCTATATCAATCCTCGGGAGAAGTAGTGGCGGCTGATCCACAAGCAGCTGTTTCTCAAGCTATCTTTGAAGTAACCCTCTCTTCCTTCCCTGAAAAAGAAGCCGAACTTAAGGACATGTTGGAGGCTCAATTAACTAAAATTGCTGAAGGCTCCACTAAGGAACAAGGCATTCAATTGGGAAGCGAATGTGCCCAGGAACTACTAGCCTTAAGAAGTGCTGATGGCTGGGATGGAGAAGCCGAGTATCAATGGCATCCTATGGCGCCTGGCGTGTATGCGGAATTTAATGAGCATAGCGGGACACCGGAAGGCTTCATTTTTGGAGCAGGCTGGGCTAAGGCTAAGCCATTTCTACTGCCTAGTCAGGATCATTTTAGATCACCATCCCCACCGGATATACAGTCGGAGGAATATCTAGTAGCATTTAATGAGGTGAAAGAGTATGGTGGTGCTGAGAGCGATGTGCGTACTGATAATCAAGCCCATTTGGCCATGTGGTGGAAAGATTTTGTTGAGAATTCTCATAATAGATTGGCCAGAGCCCTCATCCAAAAGGAAAGCCTGAACCTGTGGGAAGCTACCCGGGCCCTGGCACTTTTGAACATGACCGTATATGATGCATACGTGAATGTGTTTGATAATAAATTTCACTATAACCATTGGCGACCCTATACAGCCATCAGATGGGCAGCTAATGATGAGAACCCTGATACAGAAGCTGACACTGACTGGAACAACCTTCACAAGCATACCTACGCCTTCCCTTCCTATCCTTCAGCCCATGGGACCTCCAGCTCAGCTGCCATGCGGGTGTTAGCTGGAACTTTGGGGATGGGAGATGAATATGCTTTCAGCATGATTACGGAAGAGGTAGATAGCGCAGGTCCATTCTCAGAACAGATGCGTATGGATCCCCCTATGAGGTCTTTTCAGTCTTTCTCTAAAGCTGGCCTGGAAGCCTCCCTGTCTCGCGTGTACCTGGGGATACATTTCAGATATGACTCTGAAGAAGGCCACCGACTGGGCAATGCCATAGGAGACTATGCCGTGGAGAATTATCTGAGGCCTGTTAAGTAAGCGCTCCTGGGCAGAGCAGTATTTTCCGTAAAACTGTTGTATATTCATTACAAGAGGCTTTTCTGTTTTCAGAAGATTCCCTCGACAATGCATGTACATGGAAGCCACCATCACCCACATTCAGGACCTAATCACCGAAAATGAAATTGATAAGGCTCTTAATAAGCTGAGAACCATTTTCTCGATTTCAGATTCTGAGCTGGTCAATGATGTCATTCTCATTTCTGGACAGTCCAAAAAACTCAGATCAGATAAACGTAAAGGGATTATCGATAGTGCTGAAGAGAACCTGAGGCACAACAGAATCCTACATTCCATTCTCTCTCTCCTGGATGAGATGAAAGCTGATCCAGAACAATTTGCTGCCTATACCCAAACCCAAAACAAACTGGATGAATCAGTTAGGGATAGAGGGAGAGAAGAGCTTCCTTACTGGATTAAGGATGCTCTTTTTGAGAGAATCACTTATGTGAAAGAGAAAGACGTACAAGTAAAGGCACTTTGGGTGGATGACAATCCTCATTACAACATAAATGAAACCGATGTCCTCTCTTCCTTTGGACTTAAGGTAGAAGTTGCGATTTCTTCAGATGAAGCCTTGCAAATGTTAGGGGATAGTAATTACGATCTTATGTTGTCCGATATCAGGCGTGGAGAAAGAGCTGATGAAGGGATTAAGTTCCACAGAAACTTGTTAGCAAAAGGGATAGATATTCCTACCATTTTTTATGCTGCGGGTTTTGATAGAAAGCTTGGTGTTCCCCCTTACGCATTTGGGATTACGAATATGCCCAATGAACTCATACATCTGGTTCTGGATGTTATTGAAAGAAAATACTAAGCCTAATTGATAAGCACTTACATCATGAAAAAGCTTTCCCTACTGATTTACCTATTCCTCATTTGCTTTGGGTCTTCTATGGCCCAGGTAAAAGTGATACTGGATACAGACCCCTCAGCAGATCCGGATGATGTAGGCTGCATGGCCATGCTCCACAATATGGCTACCAATGGGGAATGCGAGATACTAGCCATGATCAACTCTACCCATTACAAGCAGTCTGCTATGAGTATCAGTGCCATCAATATGTTTTATAATCGTTCTGCCATACCCGTGGGGGATTACAAAGGCTACGAAGAAAAGCTTCCTTCTACTCCCAATAACTATGATTCTCACCTGGCCCAGGTATATCCTCGTACCCTAAGCTCCTGGAAGTCAGCAGAAGACGGAGTTCAGCTTTACAGAGAAATATTAGCCTCCGCAGAAGATACTAGCATTACGGTGGTGATCATTGGGACCATGCATAACTTTTATGGCTTGCTGGAGTCGGAAGGAGGTCAGTTCAGCAACTTAGACGGACCTGCCTTGGTAAAGCAAAAGGTGAAGCAGGTAGTTACCATGGGGGGCAACTTCATAGAGGGGAAAGGTTATGACAGAACTAATTGGGGCGGAGCAGATAAGCTGTGTGAGTATACAGATTGGTCCTGCTTGAATGAGGAGAGAAACAGAATGTGTAGATATGTGATTGAGAATTGTCCGGCTCCTTTTATGGCTTCAGGTTGGGAAGTAGGTTGTGGGGATTATTATAACGCCAATTACGGCAACGTCATCACTGGGCAAGGGCTGAGAAAACTGGATACTACCCACATCCTGAGAAGGAGTTATGAATACCACTTTCTCACAAGGGGAGAAACGGAAAATATCAGTAGGCATAGCAATGACCAGTGTGCCCTACACTTTGCCATCAGGGGGGAAAGAAACAACTATACGGCCTACCCAAATGGCAAGATCACGTTATCTGAGTCTGGTGTATGTACCTGGGAGGAAGTCAATGGGTTTAGCCAAGGCTATATCCAAAAAGCCAGGGACAAAGACTTAATTGCGGAAGAGATAGAGGCCCTCATGATGCAGGAGGTCCCTGACGTAGATATGAGCCCGCCTTCTGTCCCACTGGAACTTGCCATGGAGAAAGAAGATGGGCAAATGAAACTGACCTGGAAAGCGGCTATAGACGATACGGAAGGAGGATGGGTAGTAGGATATAGAATCTTTGTAGAAGATGAATGGATAGCTACTGCTCACGGGACACAGGCCTTTCTCAATTCTGAGAAACTATCTGGAAATACACTGGAGGTTAGGGCAGTCAATGCTTCAGGGATAGAAAGTGAATCTGCCTGGCTGTCTATTCCATGATCAGGACGGCGACCTAATCCCCTAATCTCTCTTATTCTCTCGTAAATTAGTGTCAATGGAGCATGGAAATAAATTGATCAACTACTTGAAGTCGCTTACTTCATTGTCGGAAGAAGTGGCAGAAGTGATCATGGAACAGTCTGAAAGTAAGAAGCTGGGAAAGGGAGAAACGTATTGTATAAAGGGAAGGCCTCAAGTTAAGATGGGCTTTTTAGCTGATGGTATCCTACGAATCTACGACATTGATGAGGCCGGAAATCAATGGAACAAAGTCCTGCTCACTCCTCCCACATTGGTACTTGGGAATGTCAACTTCCTGGAAAATACCGTCCATTACATAGATGCTCTTACTGACTGTGAGTTGCTAGAGTTTCCATTGAATTTCCTGCAAAAGCTTATGGAAGAGCATCCGCAATTTCAGTTAGTTCAAAATAAGTTGTTATTGAACATGTTTGAGACAAAGTCAGAGAGGGAATCTGACTTCCTTACCCTCAATGCAGCGGAGAGATATGAGAAATTTCTCCTAACCCATGCTCACATCAAAGACCAAATTCCGCAGTTCCACATTGCCAGCTATCTGGGCATAACGCCTACTCAGTTATCAAGAATCAGGCTTGCGCATCGCAATCAACAAATGTAAATGACTTTTAGGCGAGAGCAGACCTATATTGGGGAATTGACTACAAGGTCTGCTAAATGAAGTTTCAACAATTTGTAAATGCGGAGAAACGCAAAGTCATAGCTGTAGAAATAGGGAACAGCTGGCGGAAAGTGGAAAGTGAGGAAAGCCTCCTGAATTTACTTGGAAAAGAAGAGAGTGAGCTTAAGAAGCTGGTCTCTGAAGAAATTGATCTCTCCACTTTGAATCCCGTTATGCCTTTTTCGCCAGCGGCTTATAGGGACTTCATGTTATATGAGAAACATGCCATTGATGCTGCCAGGGGATTTGTTCGGAAGTACCTCCCTAAGCTCTTTCCCATAGTCAATACTTATGAAAAGCTGACGGGAAATACCTTTCCTAAACTCAAACCCAAGAAAAGATATTATCAATACCCCATCTACTATCTGGGTAATCATCTCAACTTTATTTCTCATCATGACCCCATCTCTATTCCTTCTTACTCCAGGGAACTGGATTATGAATTGGAGTTGGCTGCTGTGATCACTAAGCCCTTAAAAAATGCTAGCCCAGCTGAAGTATCAGAAGCCATAGGAGGCTTTATGATCCTAAATGACTTTAGTGCCAGGGATGTGCAGATGGATGAAGTGGAGAGTGGGTTTGGGCCCATGAAAACCAAGAATTTTGGTAGTTCGATTTCTTCCGTAGTAGTCAGTGCCGGAGAAATTCTCCCTAAGCTGGAAGACTTGAGCTGTAAGGTGAGGATCAATGAGAAGCTTATTTCAGAAGGTAATACCCGTGGAATGAAGTATTCTATGCAGGAAGCCATTGCGTATGCATCCATGGAAGAACAACTTCACCCCGGTGAGATATTTGGTTCCGGGACCATCCCGGGCTGCACCGGTATAGAAAACGGCAGAATGTTGAATAAAGGGGATAGCATCACCTTAATAGTCAAGGGAATTGGAGAACTTACTAATACTGTTGTATGAAAGAATTTGACATCATCATAAAGGAAGCCACCAAAGGCATGGGGTTTACCCCTAACAGCCTTTACTCATTAGGAAAAAAGCCCAATATTCTCGGTTCATTCTCCCTCCTGGTGGCCAACATTAAGGGTTTTTCTTCTTCAGATACCTCAGCCTGGACGGGCATTAAGCTCATGATCAAGAATATGCGCTGGACCCTCAAGGCTAAGAAGAACAGCCATTTGGAGGTACCTACCTATCTGAAAGATTTAGTTTCGTTGGTAGCTAGCAGTGCGGCGGGATGTAGGTATTGTCAGGCGCATACTGCTCATGCTGCCCATATGAGTGGGGTAGAAGTGGAGAAAATTCAGAAGGTGTGGGAGTTTCAGACTTCAGACCTATTCCCGGCTGAAGAGAAAGCGGCTCTTGCTTTTGCACTGGCAGCAGCAACTGTCCCTAATCAGGTTACGCCAGCTCATCATGAAGAATTACAAAAGCATTTCACGGAAGGACAGATCACCGAAATTGTAGCTACTGTGGCCCTCTTCGGTTTTCTCAATAGATGGAATGATTCCATGGCTACCCAGTTAGAGGATGAGCCCTTCCAGTTTGCTCAACAGTATCTGTCAAAAAATTGGGAAGCCGGAAAACATAGAAAGGCCTAAACAGTATGAATCCACGAGCCATTTTTATTCGGATGGGAAAGATTTTCCCTCATCCCCTCAGCATGGAGGATCTCCATGGGATGAAAAGAAGAAAATTGAAAGAGGCTGAAAAGGCTAAACCCTACGCAAAGTATTTTGGGAAGAAACTGGCTGACATCCCCCAGGCAGATCTGGACATAGTAAATGCTGGTCCGGTAGACCCTAAATTGGCCATCTCAGTTCATGAGAGAAATAAACTTATGGATCCGGGCTATCTTCCTACAGAAACGGGATATTCGGTACTAGATGACGGAAGTGGCTTTGCCGCTACCTTGGTGAAGATGCCCGGTGTTACCTCAGAGATGCTGGACTGGTGGTTTAACTGGCATCCGCTGGAAGATTTACGTTACGCTATCTGGTGCCCGGTAGCTCATACAGGAATCAGCGTGAAAGATCCAGCGGCCCATAAGGATAGTTCTGGTGTCCCATTACAAATCCGCAACTACGGCAAAATACATTACCCGGTGGAAGGCTTTAATGTAGCCGGAGCAGATACCCTGAGAATAGAATTCTTCTCCCCTGAGGATTTTGGGCTGGATATGTCTGCCTTCAAGGAACCTCATATTTCCAGGGCCTACTGTGCCAATGTCATCATCCATGCCATCAACCTTCCCTTTGTGGTTTTCTTCCATGCAGTAAGGGAAGTGGAGGGAGGAGTTGAGTTCAGAAGTAGATATTGGATATGGCAAACCCTCAAAAAAGGCCAATTTAGAAAGGTGAGATTTCCTTCCCCCCATAAAATGATTGATTTGGCTCGGAATAATTGCGTACATTCTTTAACAGAATACAACAACCTCGCTTCTTTCTTACCGCAGTTGTATGAAGAGATGGGAGGGAAAATCGACTAAGAACTACACATCATGGCGACTACTACTAACGAATTTGCAAAGGGATGGCCTGTCCTTTTGGCCTCCTTTATTGGGATAGGCGTAGGTATTACTTCACTGGCATATTATTCAAATGGTGTCTGGGTCATTCCCTGGCAGGAAGAGTTTGGTTGGAGCCGGGCACAAATAGGCCTGGGGCAAGGTCTGGCAGCCTTGGTATTGGTGGTAGGCTCGCCCTTTGCCGGATCCATGATAGATAAGTACGGTCTCAGAAACCTGGCAGCCCTCTCTCTTCTTCTGTACGGCATAGGCTACTTCCTCTTTAGTTATATGAATGGACCTATCTGGTTGTATTACCTGATTGCGCTTGGATTTGCTTTTGCCGCCCTTCTTACGACACCCCTGGGCTTCACCCGCTCCATCAATGCATGGTTTCATAAAAATCGAGGACTGGCGCTAGGCTTGGGAATGACCTCTACAGGGTTGGGTGGTTTTCTGGTCCCCAGATACCTTACGCCCTATGTAGCAGAACACGGTTGGCGATCAGGATATATAGCCATGTTTATCATTGTGATGATCGCGGTTCCTTTGGTCTGGTTACTCCTTAAGAAAGAAGTTCCTCCGGCAGATGAGGCCACAGAAGAAGACAAAGAACGAATGCTCACAGGCATTACCTTGAAAGAAGCCGTTAAGCAACCGGTCTTTTGGATGATAGCCGCCATATTCATTCTGATAGCAGTGGCTATACTGGGTCTCATCCCCAGCTTTATTCCTCTTTTACAGGATGCAGGTATGACTCCAGCCAAGGCTGGGCAGCTCGCGGGCGTACTGGGCCTTTCCGTCATGGCTGGACGTATACTGACAGGCTTCCTGATCGACAGGTTTTTTGCACCCAGAGTAATCACAGCAGTCTTTACCCTCGTAGCGGCTGGACTTCTGGCACTAACCATGGGAGGCTCTGACTATTCTCTTTTCTCTGCCGTTGCACTTGGTTTTGCGGTAGGCGCGGAGGTAGACTTGATAGGCTATTTAAGTGTGAGATACTTTGGCCTAAAACACTATGGCGCCATCTATGGGACCTACTACAGCATGTTTAACTTTGGGGCAGTGGTAAGTCCGCCCGCAGCAGGCTACATTTGGGACAAAACGGGCGACTATAACCTGGCTTTAACCATAGCTATTGTTCTCATCATTTTGGCTGTGGTGATCTCTTTATTCATGCCCAAATTTCCTGACTCTACGCCAGCACACTGATACCTGTACACACATGAAAATCATCGACCTGTCCAAAACCATCCAATACAATCCGGGTGATCCCTTCTTCATGAAGGTGAAGATCAAACATAAACCCCATAAAAAGTCGCGCTTGCTGATTCGCTTTCTGGGACTACCCTTTAAGCTGTTTCCTAAAAAACTCCTCGGTTGGGCGGACGATGAGATTCGTAAGATGGGCGTACACTCTACTACCCACATAGATGCGCCTTGGCATTATGCGCCCACCTCTGAAGGCAAGCCCGCCAAAACCATAGATCAGGTTCCCTTGGAATGGTGCTATGGCCCAGGAGTAGTCATAGACATGAGTCATAAAGAAGACTTTGATCCCATCACCTCTGCAGATCTCATTTCCTTTCTAAAGAATCATCAGATCAAACTGGAGAAAGGGATGATTGTCCTCATCAAGACAGGTCGGGATGAGCATATGGGCACCAAGAAGTTCTTTACTCATGGAACGGGTATGAGTGCGGAAGCCACAGAATGGCTCATCCAGCAGGGCATCAAAGTCATGGGCATAGACCAGTGGGGCTGGGATCTCCCCCTCCCTTACCTCATAGAACAAGCCAAAAAGAGCCAAAACGCCGAACTCTTCTGGGAAGCCCACCTTGTAGGCGTAGAGCATGAATACTGCCACATGGAACAGCTCACCAACCTGGATGCCTTACCCATCACAGGCTTTGATGTAGCCTGCTTCCCTATTAAGATTAAAGGAGGTTCTGCTGCTCCGGCCAGGGTGGTGGGGATATTGAGGGAGTAGAGCTTACAGCATTTAGATCTTTTTTAATTCATCTAAAAAATGTCATTTCAATACCAATTTATTTGTAAAGATGAATCAGGAAGGATTTAATTATTTAAGTAATTAAAAATATTTAGTATAAAAAATTAAATATTTAATTTTTTTATTATTTAATTTATTTTGCCTTACATTTACGCCCTTTCTAAACGCCTTAGTATCCCTTAGAATATTTTCAGTGGTTTACACTATTTCTCTTTTTTAACAGATCGGAGGCGTCGTGTAGGGAAAGAGTG
>JBCBKZ010000148.1:0-9798 GCA_038520955.1 Bacteroidota bacterium
AACCATACGCCTCTGAGGGATTCTTGCCAAGATGTTTGTGGTGCTTCTTGTGGGCACGGATGAGGCGTTTGATATATTTGTTGTTGAAGTTATACTTGATCTTGACCCTGCGGTGGATGATGATGTCATGCAAGTAGAAATAGAGAAAGCCATAAAGGGTAATGCCTACCCCTACGAAGGTATACCATTCGAGGGTAGGAGCCCCAAAGAAGATGAGGAAGAAAGCAGCCACCGCATAGGATACTGAGACTAGGTCATTCCATTCCCACCAGGTTTTTTGAGGCACATGATGAGACTGATGGAGAAACCATAAGGGCCCGTGAAGGAGGTATTTATGGATGATCCAGGCAAGCCCTTCCATGATGATGATGGTAGCCACTGTGATGAAAATATAGAACAGTATCATATATTAATGTTAAAACTTATTCGCGTCTCCGCGGCTTTGCGTGAGGTATTTTTCACGCCAAGACCCAAATCCGCAAAGAGTAAGACTGATAAAGCTTATTTCTGTTTATCCAAGCTGTCAATTTCTTCTCTCATGGCCTTCACAATCTCCTCCTGGGTGATGGCTCTCCGCCAACTTTCCTTCCCATGCCCTATGGAAATACTGCCAGGATCTATTTCAGAAGGAGAGGGCATAAGCTTGCTGGCACTCCCATGTATTTCCCATGCTCCTGTATGTTCCAGTATCCCTTTGATATTCTCGGGTCTTACACCAGCTCCCGGCATAAAACTGAGGACCTCTCCAAAATTCTCCTGAAGTTCGCGTATCAACTCTCGCCCTTCCCAAGCCGTAGCTGCCTGACCAGAGGTGAGAATCCGATTGATACCACTTTCCAGAATGGTCTCTGCCGCTTTCAGGGGATCTGGACAGTACTCAAAAGCCCTATGAAAGGTGATATCCATGCCTTCCGCTGCTGCCACCAATTCCTGTAAGACCGTTTTCTGTACCGTTCCATCAGGATTTAAGCAACCTATGACCACGCCTCGTATTCCGTAGCGTTTGGCCATAGAAATGTCTATCACCTGCATGTCTACATCTGAGATGGAACAGATGAAGTCGCCCACTCGGGGACGAATCATCATCATGATATTCTTCCCAAAGTGCTCTCTGGCAAAGGCCAGCAATCCTTCGGAAGGTGAAGTCCCTCCGGTAGGCAAAGGGCCGCAGAGTTCCAGTCGGTTTGCCCCTCCGGCTTTGGCAGCAAGAATAGACTCAGCTGAGTCCACACAAATCTCCAGTTCGATCATAGTTTGCTTTTGGCGTCTATGAGTTGGTTTCCGTTTGTAGGGTCGTAGGCCGCAAAGTTAAACCCACTTTGGATACAGTAGGCACCATATTCGCCTTTCTTGTTGAGGGCCAGAAAGCCTACCTGTATACTTTTATAATCGGGATTCTTCTCTATGACTCGTTCTGTAGCCAGTCTGCAGGCTTCCTCTGGGCTATGCCCCTGACGCATAAACTCAACTGTCAGATGACAACCTACTACACGTATGACAGCTTCTCCCCAGCCTGTGGCTACGGCACCTCCAACAGCATTATCTACAAACATACCTGCGCCTATGATGGGAGAATCGCCCACACGGCCTTTCAGCTTATAGGCAGCTCCGCTGGTGGTGCAGGCACCGGAGAGATTGCCATCCTGGTCCAGGGCTAGCATCCCTATGGTATCGTGATTCTCGGAATTGATCTCAGGCGTCTCAAAGGTGTTTTTCTCTTTCCATTTCTCCCAGGCTGTACGAGCTTTGTCAGTAAGCAGATCAGTCTTAGGGAATCCTTTCTCCAGGGCAAACTGTAAGGCACCATCTCCTACCAACATCACATGTGGGGTATCTTCCATGACCTTACGGGCCACAGAGATGGGATTGACTATATGCTGCAGGTAAGCCACAGATCCGCAGTCTCCCTTTTCGTCCATGATGCAGGCGTCCAGGGTTACATTTCCTTCTCTATCGGGTAGGCCACCAATTCCCACAGAAGTTTCTTCCGGATCTTCCTCTACCACTCTCACGCCTTGTTCAACGGCATCTAACGCTCTTCCGCCCCCATCCAGCACCTTCCAGGCAGCTTCATTAGCTTGAATCCCAAACTTCCATGTGGAGACTACTATGGGCTTCTGGCTTATACCTGTAGGTTCTGCCTGTGCGCAAGCTTTTAGGGTAGCTCCGGTAAAAAGGGAGCCTAGGGCTGTGTATTTAATAAATCGTCTTCTGTTGGTCATAGAGCGGGTGTTAAGGTTGAAGTGTGTGATAAGAGAATTTCCCAGAGTTTGTCTACATGCTTTTGCTGGACATAGGTCTGTCCTATGACTACTCTGAGGGTATATTTGCCATCCAGTTTGGTGTGGGTTAAATAAACCTCTCCACCATCATTCATGCTTTTTACCAGCTGTGCGTTTAGTTCGTTCAGTTGGGCTTCATCCATGCCTGTTGGTTTGTATCTGAAGCATACCAAATTCAAAGGTACGGGTGCCAGTATCTCAAAATCAGGATGTGCTTCCAGTTTCTTCACTAAGTCCTGGGTAAGTGTCATATGTCCACGGAGAATTTCTTGCATGCCACTGAGCCCCATATTTCTCATCACAAACCACAACTTGAGGGCACGGAACCGTCTCCCCAGCGGGATCCCCCAATCGCGATAGTTATTCACGGTTTGGTCAAACTGTGTTTTCAGGTATTCCGGAAGAATTTCAAAGGTCCTGATGAGGGTTCCCTTATCTTTCACAAAGTAAGCCGTACAATCAAAGTTGGTAAACATCCACTTGTGTGGGTTGAAGACAAAGCTATCAGCCAATTCTACCCCTTGCTGGGTATCTCTAAATTCGGGTAGGAGGAAAGCGGTTCCTGCATAGGCTGCATCCACATGAAACCATATCCCAAATTCCTGGCAAATCTCTCCCAGTTCCGTCAGGGGATCCATGGCAGTAGACCCCGTAGTGCCTGTGGCAGCTATTACGATGAGTGGTGTCAACCCATTTTCAATGTCTTCTTGAATGGCCTTTCTCAAGAGATCCGGCTTCATGGCGAAGGATTCATCTACCCCTACCTTCACGGTATTGGCTGATCCTATTCCAGCTATTTTGGCTCCTTTCTCTATGGAAGAATGGGTTTGAGAAGAGCAGTATACCCGGAACTTCTCATTCCCCTGAAAACCGTTTTTGTTAATCTGGAAGTCGGTTTTCTTTTCTCTGGCAGAGAGAATGGCATTTAAGGTGGCATCAGAAGCGGTCGACTGTATGCTTCCTTCCCACTCAGAGGGCAGTTGCATTACCTCCTTTAGCCAGTTCATCATGGCCTCTTCCAGTTCTGCCGCGGCAGGGGAGGTATCCCATATCATGCATTGTGCACCCAGGGCTGCCGTCAGCATTTCTCCCAGTAAGGAAGGAAAGCTGGTATTAGCCGGAAAATAAGAGTGATAGTTGGGGTGTTGCCAGTGCGTAATCCCCGGCATGATGACCTCATTGAAGTCTTTGAGAATCTCATCCATGGACTCGCCCGACTCAGGCATGTGTTTAGGAATCTGTTCCAGAATCTCTCCTGGTTTTACCTGAGACTTGACGGGATATTGTTCTATTTGTTGGTAGTAGTCTGCCATCCAGTCCACGGCCTGGTGGGCATATGCTCGGAAAGTTTCCGCCTTCATGTATGTGTTAAGTTAGGTCATTCAGCAATCAGATCAATTTAGGAAAAATTCCCTGTGACCCCAGAGCGCATGGCCTTGTATTTGGAGAATCAGATTAAATTATCTGAAAGCCTTTCATTAGACCGATGGACTTTCATTTTCATCATTATCTTTGGGGACACAAACAATTAAGCAGGAGCAACATTTTATGGAAAGCTTATATCCTCTCACCTTCCAAACCATTTATAAGGACAAACTCTGGGGTGGTCAGAAAATCAGGACTCACCTAGGGAAAGACTTTGGAGAATTACCTAACTGTGGGGAAACTTGGGAAATTTCTGGTGTGAAAGACCATGTGTCTATCGTAGCTGAGGGCCCTTTGGCGGGAAAGTCGCTAAAGGAGTTGATGGAAGAATACAAGGGAGCACTACTGGGTGAGCAGGTTTACGCACGCTTTGGGACAGAATTCCCACTTCTGGTGAAATTCATAGATGCCAATGCTGACCTTTCCATACAAGTGCATCCTGATGATACCCTCGCTAAGAAACGCCACGATTCATTCGGGAAGACAGAAATGTGGTACATCTTCCAGGCGGATGAGGGCTCTAAACTGATTTCTGGTTTCAATAAGACTGTGAGTAAGGAGGAGTACCTGGAACACTTCAATGGGGGGAAACTGATGGACATCCTCAATCAGGAAGCGGTAGAGGCGGATGATGTCTTCTTTCTCCCGGCAGGAAGAGTGCACACCATAGGGAAGGGCTTACTACTGGCTGAAATTCAGCAGACCTCAGATATTACTTACCGCATTTATGACTTCGATAGAGTAGATGCCAATGGCAACAAAAGAGAACTTCACGTGGAGGAAGCCCTGGACGCCATAGACTTCAAACACTACGACAACTATAAAACGACCTATGAGAAAAAGGAAAACGAGCCGGTAACCTTGGTAAAAAGTAATTACTTCATCACTAACCGACTGCATTTTTCCGAATCTACCAGCAGAGACCATTCTGGCAAAGACTCCTTCGTCATATACGTATGCATGGAAGGAAGCCTAAGCATGGTTTATGGAGATCAGAAAGTAGCTGTTAAGAAAGGAGATGCAGTACTACTACCTGCCTCTATCAAATCAGTCGAACTCATCCCTGACGGCAGCTTTAAGATGCTGGAAAGTTGGGTGCCTGTAGTCTAGCTTTTTTGTTGTCACGGGGGACTTGTAGGGTCGGCCGGGATCTAGCGAAGCAAGCAACTCAAAAACCTTTGCGGCTTGGCGTGAAAAATATCCCACGCAAAGTCGCTAAGCCGCGAAGAAAATTATTCTTCATCTACTACAGGTGGTCCTTTCAACGCTAGGTCTGCTAGTGCCTCACGAAGACCTGCCATGAACTCCGGGCCGGGATCATTTTTCTCAGTGAAGTAGTTGGGGTCCATTTCCTTCCAAAGAGGATGTTGCGTAAGCTTGAAAGCCTTATACTCGTCATGGCCTATCATGTATTCTATGTCATGCTTTTCGGCTAGCTGAGCGATGAGTTTGATGTTGGATGCCAGCTGAGCTTCTGTCAAGGGCGTTTCCGCTGTCCCTCCTACATTCTCTATGCCTATGGAACACCAGTTCAGCCCAATGATATGTCGCGCAAATACTGTATCAGGCAAGGTTTGGTAGATGGTACCATCCTGATCTACCACGTACTGAATCCCCACATTTAAAGAGGAGGCAGAGGCAATGTCGGCCCGTCCTTTGAGTGTCTCCGGATCAAAGGCAGCAAAAGTCCCTTCCAATGTAGGAATAGCGGTATGGTGTACTACCACTACTTTGGGGTCTATGATGGGCTCTTGCCAGTCCAGATTGTGATGGGATTTGATATAGGATAAGGAGAGGATCTTTCGGGTAGGCCCAAATGGAATGGGTCGCTGAACGATCTCTAGTTCTTCCCCTGCAGCAACTTCTTCTACAGCTTGCTCAGTGGCTGTACTTGTTTCTGGAGTGCTACATGAATACAGGAAGGTCCCCAGGAGAAATAGGCTTATGGTAGATAGTGGGTTTAATCTGAACATAGCAAAGAATTATACTTTTTCTGACATACTTTCTCTAATACGAACGGCCGTTGTGAGAATGCCTTCCAGTAGGTCCATTTGGAGCATACTGGCAGCATCACTTTTAGCAGTATGAGGCGCAGGGTGAGTTTCTATGAAGAGTCCATCCGCACCTGCCGCTATAGCGGAATGACACATGGTTCTGATCATATTGGCGTCCCCTCCCGTAATACCTGAAGTCTGGTTGGGTCGCTGAACGGAGTGGGTACAGTCCATTACTACCTTCCCCCCAAATGCCTGCATACGAGGGATGCTGGTCATATCTACCACTAGAGATTCATACCCAAAGGTAGTTCCTCTCTCGGTCAGCCAAATGTTCTCGTTACCTGTGGAGGCTACCTTATCTCTGGCAAATTTCATGGCTTCGGGAGATAGAAACTGTCCCTTCTTGATGTTTACCCCTTTGCCCGTTTTCCCGGCTGCCAGTAGCAGGTCCGTTTGTCTACAAAGGAAGGCGGGAATCTGAAGGTAGTCCACATACTCGGCTACATGCTCGCATTCATAGCTTTCATGTATATCCGTGATTACGGGCACCTCGAACTGTTCTCTCACTTCTGCCAGTATCTTCAGCGCATCCTCTTTGCCTATGCCGGTGAAGCTGTCCAAGCGGGTACGATTGGCCTTCTTGTAAGAACCTTTAAATATGTAAGTGATCCCCAGCTTATCGGTAATGCCTTTCACTGCTTCGGCTATTCTCATAGCCATATCCCGATCTTCTATAGCACAGGGACCTGATAGTAAAAATAAGTTGCTCATGATAAATCCATGGTTTTCAGAATGGAGCCCAGATAGCCTCCATGATGTCTTTTGAGAAATCCGTCCTTGGTAAATTCGGTTTTGTTGATCAGCAGAACAGTGAGTACGTGTCCTATCACATGCATGCAAGTGATAGAAGTCGTGGGTGTCAAATCCATAGGGCAAACCTCTTCAGGGGCTCCCGTCTCCAGGACCACATCTCCCTGCTTAGCCAAGGGACTTTCCGCATTTCCGCTAATGACTATCCTGGCCTGCTTACCATGGAGGTTATGAGAGAGAATACACAACTCTAGCAATTCTCTTGTCTTCCCAGAATTTGAAATCAGGATGAATACGTCTTCCTTATGTACTAAGCCTAAGTCGCCATGCTGAGCCTCGGAAGGGTGAAGGTAAACTGCAGGAGTACCTGTAGAAGATAGGGTAGAAGCCAGGTTTTGAGCTACCTGTCCAGCCTTGCCTATGCCGCTGGTGACTACCTTTCCATGTTTCACATGAACCTGCTCATAAATGAGTTCTATAGCTTTCTCGTACTGATTGGAAGCCGGAATTTGTTGAATGGCTTCAGCCTCTTTCTGGAGTATATACTGGATGTTTTCGTTCATCACGTTTCTGCTAACACAAAATCTGCTGCAAATAAGTAATTTTGCCTGACATCTTTCCAATCCTTTATGAGAGAGAAACTAGAAACCTTTAAACACATCTTGGCTCAAACTACCCCTGAGCCGGTAGGAATAGAAATAGAAAGAGGGGAGGGGATCAACCTTTACGGACCCAATGGGGAGAAGTATATCGACTTCATTAGTGGCATTTCCGTCAGCAATGTGGGCCACTCGGCACCCGAAGTGGTAAAGGCCATTCAGGAGCAGGCCGCCAAATACCTGCATCCCATGGTCTATGGAGAATACCTGCTGGAACCTCAGATAGCCTATGCGGAGAAGTTGCTGATCCTCCTGGATGACTACTTTGAGAGCATCTACTTCACCAATAGTGGAACAGAAGCCATAGAAGGTTCCATGAAGCTGGCCAAGAAACTCACAGGCAGACAGAAGATCATTTCCTGCTGGAACTCTTACCATGGCAGTACACATGGTTCGTTAAGCCTACTGGGAAACGACTGGATGAAGGAAGGCTACGGCCCCCTTTTACCGAACGTTCAACAAATCCCATTCAATGATAGAGAAGCCCTCAACCAGATAGATGGAGAGACAGCTTGCATAGTGATTGAAGCCCTCCAAGGAGCAGGAGGAATGGTGACCCCGGATGAAGGCTATTTAAAAGCGGTATCAGACAGATGTAAGGAGGTGGGTGCCCTCATGATACTGGATGAGATCCAAACAGGCTTTGGGAGAACGGGTAGCTTGTTTATGCACCAGACAGAAGACTTTGTGCCAGATATCCTGGTATTGGCTAAGGCCTTAGGAGCGGGATTGCCTGTAGGCGCATTCATCACTTCTCAGGATAGAATAAAAGCCCTAAGAGAGAATCCCATACTGGGCCATATCACCACCTATGGAGGAAATCCTTTGAGTTGTGTGGCAGGCCTGGCTTCTCTTAACAAGATTCTAAATGAGAATCTCATCAGCCAAATTCCAGCGAAGGAGGTTATTCTTAAGGAAAGACTGCAACATCCCCTAATCAAAACTCTCAGAGGAAGAGGACTCATGTATGCGCTCATCATGGAAGATTTTGATCAGGTAGCTAAGCTGAATAAGATTCTCCTGAAAAACGGACTCCTCTCCTGCTTCTTCATCAACATCAAAAATGGTCTGAGACTGGCACCGCCATTAATCATTACGGAGGAGGAAATGCATAACTGCTGTGATGTGATATTGGCGTCTTTAAATGAAATGTAGAGGCGAATTTATTCGCCTGTTTTCAGGATTGTGTAGAGACGCAAGGATTAGGTTTGACTATTTAAGTGTCCCTTGTTTCCCACCATTCAAATGGTGGGCTCAAAGTCAAAAATGGACCGGCTGATTCAGCTGCCGTACTCTTCAAAGGGCGGATAAATCCACCCCTACAGTGGGTCGCTAATTTTTTCAAAGTCAATCATCGCGTCTCTACGCTGTACAAAAAAATAGCTCTGGGTTTAAACCCAGAGCTATTAGTATGAAAAATTATCTTCGTTTCTATTTCCTCGTGAGAATGACCACCTTGCCGCCATACTCCGCGATGATGGACATCACAAAGGCGGTTTCTTCCATGGTAACCTCTTTGTCGGTCCTCAGAGTAACTACATCATTCTCCGGAAACTCATCTGTGAGAACTTCCTTTAGCAGAGGTTCGAGGTCCGCCTTGTCTTCCATCACACTTTGGTTCCAGGCAAATACGCCTTCCTTGGTGATGGTAACAGAGTTCTTGGCATTAGAGGGTTTATCAGAACTACTTCTGGGTAGATCTACTTTTAGTCCTACCTGCGCCACAAAGGTGGAGGTAAGCAGGAAGTAAATCAGTAGCAGGAATACGATATCTGCTATAGAGGAAGTACTGAATTCGGTACTCGGTTTATTTCTACTTCTTATGCTCATAAGTCAGATTAGGCGTTGGCAGGTTCCTGAAGAAGGTCGATAAAGTCAGTCGTGGTCAGTTCCAGCTTGTAAACGATCTTATTTACCAGGGCTACCAGGGTGTTGTAGGCGATGTAGGCGATAATCCCTACCACCAGACCTGAAGCTGTGGTAATCATGGCCTCAGAAATACCTCCAGCCAACTGTACAGGGTTAGCATTCCCTTCAGACGCTACAATGGCCATAAATGCCTTAATCATCCCCAGTACGGTACCCAGGAATCCAATCATGGGGGCAGCACCTGCAATGGTCGCCAGAATAGACAGCCTTCTTTCCAGCCTGTATACTTCCAGTCTCCCCACGTTTTCTATGGAACCCTCTATGTCTTTCAGGTTAGCAGAACCCAGTCGGGAAATCCCTTTGTGGATCATTCTAGCGAAGGCATCATTGGTAGAATCACAAAGGCCTTTGGCAGCTTCCACGTTTCCGGCGAGTACATACTTACGTACTTGCTTCATGAATTCCTCTGAGTTTCCATCAGCTTTCTTGATGATCCGATAACGTTCAATCCACAGGTAAATGGCGAGAAATAACAGAATGACCAATGGGATCATGGCCCATCCTCCCTGAAACAGGAATTCGATAGGGCTCTTAGAAGTATTTGCGGCAACACCGAGGGAATCGGCTGACGCCATATCTTGTAATAAGATTAGCATAAAGGTGTGAGATTTTTCAGGAAATGATTAGTATTTGAAAAAGGATAAAATCAAAAGTAAATAAATTTTCACTAACCCAAAAAGGGTTGTTCTGTTCTGA
>JBCBKZ010000149.1:0-9785 GCA_038520955.1 Bacteroidota bacterium
GGGGCTTTTTTCCTTCCTTCTTCCATTCACTCATATTATTTTTTGATTGCGCCACTTTCCTCTTTTGAGAAAAAAGTGAGCTTTTGCGTCTCGACTGTAAGGGCTTAATGTGGCTCTTGCAAACAGGATGAGGAGGGCTTAGGAAGTCAAAATTCTGTCCCTGTTATAGAATAGAGAATAAATTTTTAATACCTGTTGTATTAGGGAGGCATAAAATATCTTCTTGAGATATCTTACCATATTCAGATTTCATGGTATGACTTCCTTACGATAAAAGACTGATGTTAGGAGTAGAATGCTTATAAATTCCTGAGGTCTGGTTCTACCCAGCGAACCCTGGCATGCGTAGAAAATAACTTGTCTTTGGTGTAATAAGAAAGAGGAGCTTGAGCATGTACATCCGGATGGGCTAACAGGGCATTAAAGATATGGTCTTCAGGTGCACGCAAACTGATTTCCCGGATAACTTTGACCAGATAAAGTACCCAAAAAATAGTGAGGGTTTCATGATAGCCTCTTTCCAGGGTATTTCTGTTTCCGTGAGAATGGTTTAAGAGAATGATTCCAGACTTCATTCTCAGAATAGCTTCTTCCACTGATTCATGATAAGCGTACCATGCGGCTACTAGCAGATGTGCCTGATGTGTCCATTCTTTGGCAGAAATCTCTTGTCTTTCAAAGGCTTCCACCATAGCTGAAATGCGCTCAAAGGAATAAGTTGACATAATATCAAGTATGATAAGGTCAGAAAAAGGAAACAGGCCTAAAGAACGTGAATTCCTTTAAGCCTGCTATCATATGTCGTGAGAATGATAAAGGTTGATGGATCACTCGTACCTCAGCGCATCAGCTGGGTTAGAACGGGCTGATCGTAGGGTATGATAACTGATGGTCAGCATAGCAATGAAGAAAGCCAATATACCTCCTATCAGGAATACCAGGGGATTGATCTGAATTCTGTATGCAAAGTTGTCCAACCATTGACGCATCATCAGATAGGTGAAGGGGGTAAATACCACAAAGGCTACCAGCATCATCAATGCGAAGTTTCTGGACAGATGCATCATGATTTGGCTGACAGAAGCCCCCAGAATTTTGCGTATGCCTATCTCCTTAGTCTTACGCTCAGTGGTAAAAACAATCAGTCCAAATAGGCCCATACAAGCGATGAATATGGCCAGGATAGCCATCATACTGACCACAGCCTCCATCTGCTGCTCAGAACGATAAAGTTCTTCAAAGTGCTCATCCAGGAAAGAGTACTCAAACGGCCAGGTAGGTACCAACTTATTCCACACACCTTCTATATCTGCCAGGGCTTCAGATACATTCTGCCCACTAATTTTTACCGTCATTTCTGAATAGCCCCATTCAGGGTGTACCACCATGGCCAGGGTATTAATCTCATAATGCAAAGAATTAAAGTGGAAATCTTCCACCACGCCTATGATACTTCCCAGGGAATCATCATTATACCAAGCATGGCCTGCGCTCACTCCAACCGGACTTTTCCCGAGGTTTAGTTCTTCTGCAAATGATTCATTGATTACGAAGGCAAAGTCTTTATCTTTAGCATACTCCTTAGAGAATCCCCTTCCATTCTTCACCTCGATTCCATATACATCCAGGTAGTTGAAATCCACATTCACGTTAGAGGGGGTTAGTCCCATGACGGTATCCGTTTTCAGTTTAAATCCCCACTGGTGAAAGTTAGACCCTAGTCTTTGGCCGGAAGCGGTTACACCAAGGACATGACCGCTGGAGGCCAGTTCTGTCTTCATGGTCTCATAGACCTCGTTGGCATCTCCATTCATTTCTACCAACACCATATGGTCTTTCTCAAAGCCTATGTCTTTCCCTTTTATGAAGCCTAATTGCTGAATGACAAGGAGCGTACTTACCACCATGGCAATAGCCAATCCAAATTGGAGGACCACCAGAGAACTTCTGAAAAGGGATTTATTGGTTTTTACTTCTCCTCCTTTCAGTACTCGCACAGTGTTAAAGGAGGCCAAATACAAGGAGGGATATAGACCCGCCATAAATCCGAGTAGCATACTCACCCCAAAGGCTAACAGAATCAACCAAGAATGCTCAAAGAAGTAAAGGAAACTCAATTCTCTCCCGATCAGGCTATTCACTAATGGCGTTACGGCCAATCCCAGGAGAATGGCAAAGACAAAGGCTGATACGCCCAGCAACATGGCTTCTACTGTAAACTGGGAGAATAGCTGTCCTTTTCTGGCACCTATGGCTTTTCTTACGCCTACCTCTTTCCAGCGGTGAGAAGCACGTGCCGTAATCAGGTTCATAAAGTTTACACTGGCTATCAGAAGAATGAATAATCCTACCAAGGCAAAGATGTCCAGATAAGCTCCATTAAACTTGCGGTAGTTTTGGTAATCATGCTCCACATGGGAAGCGCCTAAATGCACCTGCTCCAAAGGTTGAAAGTAAAGTACATAGGCATCATTTACCGTTCTTTCATCATCCTCATCCGGAGGCATCATCTTCAGCAGGAAGTCCGGCATTTTGGCTTCCAGTGCTTTGATGTCCGCGTTAGGGTTAAACACCAGATAGGTCACCATGAAGTTGGACCCAAAGCGGTTATTGAACTCTGGGTTTTCTCTGGTAACCGTGGTGATGGAAGCCAAAGCATCAAACTGTAGGTGGGAATTCTCTGGTACATCTTCTAGTACCCCTGTCACTTTGTATAGATTTTCTCCTCTCTTAAGGTTTTCACCCAAAGGAGACTCATCGCCAAAGAACTTGGTAGCTGTTTCTTTGGTTAGCACTATGGTGTTAGGTTCATCCAGTATACCCTCTCTTTCTCCCTCTAATAAGGAGTAATCAAAGATATCCAGGAAGGTGCTGTCCACCATGATGGTGTTCTCTATGGTGATTCGGGTGTCCTCTCTTTCGAACAAGTTCCTCCCTCTGTTCCAATAGCGGGTAAAGTTCTCTACTTCAGGATAATCTTTAATCAGATTAGGTCCCATGCCCGGCATAGAAAGAGCAACGTGCTGGGTATTAGTTCCGGGAAAGCTCTGGATTTCATTCAGGCGGTAGATTTGATCCTTTTGTGCATGGAAGGCATCAAAACTCCTTTCATCATGTATGAACAAGTAGATGATCATACAGGCCGTTATCCCTAGCGTTAAGCTAAAAATGTTGATGAAAGTGAACAGCTTATTATTTTTGCTGTTGCGAATAGCGGTTTTCAGATAGTTCCAGATCATGTGTAGATAGGGTTTGCCAAGAAGGAATACTTGAGAAAGTAGCGATGGTTACGGCTAAGACCAGCTTATTTGATCTTTTTTTCTCCTAACGACACTATTTCTCCGATAAACTGTAATAGAAGGACTAATCAGTCCTTCGTCAGGTTGCTAGTAACTTCTTTAAATAAGGAGTACCTTTTTAGTTATTCAATTTGAATACATAACCTACTGTACTATGCCTGATATTTTACATCATTTCCACATTGAAGCTTCACCAGCAAGCGTATTTGAAGTACTCTCTACTCCTGAAGGTTTAAACGCCTGGTGGCCGCATGACTCCAAAGGTAGGCCAGGCCCTGGAGAACGATATGAGTTTGATTTTGGTCCAGGCTACTACTGGATCGCCAAGGTAGTGGAATTCGAGAAAGATAAATCTATCTGTTGGGAGATGACCGAGGCAGATGAAGACTGGACTGGGACGAAAGTAGGTTTTGAGCTAAAACCGAAAGATGGAGGTGGAACCATAGTAGAGTTTTTTAATTCTGGCTGGAAAGAAGCTAATGAACATTTTAGAAGGTCTTCTTACTGCTGGGCCATGTATCTGAGGTTACTGAAAGCATATGTGGAAACAGGAGAAGTTGTCTCCTATGAGAAAAGACTATTTGTGTAAAAGCAGAGCAGCCCCTTCCAGTCTACTGCAACAATTCCATTAACCTTCAGTCTTTTACCTAACACCCAATCACAATTCCGCACTATGCTATTAACGTCCCTAAAGCTCGCTATCAGGCACATCGCCCAAAATGTATCTTTTACCCTCATCAATCTCATCGGTCTTTCTGTAGGGTTAGCCGCGGCCTTTGCTGTCATGCTGTATGTACAGTTTGAGGTTTCCTATGAAGGCTTTCATAAGAAGGCTGACAGAATAGCCAGGCTGAGTGTTACCTATGCCACTGAAGACCAAACTTTCATACTGGGAACTGCCCCTAATAAAGCAGCTCCTTTTTTGAAAGAGAACTTTCCAGAGGTAGAAGAAGCTGTAAGAATCCTCCCTCACAATTTCGGAGAATCAGCCTCTGTCAGTTATTCTCAAGAAAATTTCATAGAAGACAGGCTCTACTGGTCTGACCCTAGTTTGTTTAAGATATTGACGGTAGAACTGGTGAAGGGGAATCCAGATGAAGCCCTGGCGAATATTAACGCTGCCGTCATAAGTGAATCCCGGGCCAGGAAATATTTTGGAGAGGAGGATCCTATAGGGAAAGTACTGAAAGTAGATAACCGTTATGAATTAGAGGTAAAAGGAGTATTCAAGGATCTCCCACCTGAAACACACCTTCCTATGGAGATGATTGCCTCCATAGAGACCATTCCTATGGGAAGACCTAACAAATTAAGTTGGGGAAATGCCAGTTTCTATACCTTCCTTCTCTTACCTGAGAATACCAACCTGGAAGCATTAAAAGATAAAATCATGGGTCTGGTAAAGCAGCAAATACCTGCTGAGGATCTCTTCTTCACATTTGATATAACTCCCCTTTTAGATGTCCACCTACACTCACCTGGTATTGCAGATAGGGGGGCTGAATACGGAGACATGAACCAGATATGGATTCTCATTAGCTTGGCTATCCTGCTGGTGCTGATAGCTTGTGTGAATTACATGAACCTCTCCACAGCTAAATCTCAACAAAGGGCCCGGGAAGTAGGGATTAGTAAGACCATGGGCGCCACTTCCGGCCAGTTAGCCTTACAGTTTTACGTGGAAACGGCCCTCTTTTCTCTTTTTGGCCTTCTCTTAAGTCTCCTTATCCTTTATCTGGCTGTTCCGTTTTTCAGTGATATGGTGCAAAAAGAGCTGAGTTTTGGGAGCTTGTTTAGCACCAGTTTTGTATTTGGGTTAGTGGGTATTTGGCTACTGATTACTTTCATCGCGGGATCATACCCTGCCCTCTATTTATCCTCCTTCAAACCCCTACAAGCCATTAGACAACAAAAATCTCCTAAAAGCAGCTCTAGTACCATTAGGAAAGGTCTGGTGGTATTCCAGTTTGGGATCTCATGTGCCCTCATCGTCTGTTCCATGATCCTGTACCAGCAGCTAAACTACATTCAGAATAAGCAGTTGGGCTATTCTCCGGAACAGGTAGTAGCTGTCAGAGTGATGGGAGTTAGGCCCAGGTCTAATATTGAAACCATAGAGAAAGAATTTAATCAGCTTTCAGCCGTAAAAGGGGTTGCCATTACACAATCCTTTCCGGGACATAGTACCAGTGGGAGAATGCTTTCCCATACTTATTCTCAGGATGAACCCGCAGATCTGTCTACTTGTCGGGCAGAAGGGGGTGTATTTGAGGTATTGGGGGTAGACATGCTGGCAGGTCGTCCTATGAAAGATTTAGCAGAAGGGGATACCATCACTGAATTGGTGTTAAATGCTTCCGCGGTCAGTTTCCTGGGCTGGACACCTGAGGAAGCTTTAGGCCAAAAGGTAGAAGCTAATCTAGGGAATAGTATCATAGTAGGGGTATGTGATGACTTCCACTTTACCTCTCTCAAACAAGAAATAGGAAATTATGGCTTTCACAATAAGAATACTGAGTGGCTGCAGTATCTACTAGTAAAGCTGGATGCTTCTAATCTGAGTGCTAACCTGGCTGCTCTTCAGGAAACCTTTGAGACCATTAGCCCTACCACTGTGTTTGAGTATACCTTCCTTGATGATCAGGTAGCCCAACTATACAGGAATGAGCAAAGTCTGGCCAAGTTGGTTTTCTCCTTTGCTACCCTAGCTATCATCATAGCCTGTTTAGGACTGTTCGCATTAGCTGCCTATGCTACTGAGCTTAGGACCAAAGAAATAGGTATTCGTAAAGTGTTGGGGGCACCTGTTAGCAGGATTGTTTCTCTGCTGTCTAAGGACTTTCTGATTCTAGTCCTGATCGGATTTGGGATAGCGGTACCGGTGGCATGGTGGGCCATGCATAACTGGTTACTGGACTTCTCCTACCGCATCAATATCCAATGGTGGGTATTTGCCCTGGCTGGTCTGATGGCTGCACTCATAGCTTTTCTCACCGTCAGTACCCAAAGTATCAAAGCTGCTATGGCTAACCCCATAGAAGCCTTGAGAAGTGAGTAAATATGGAAAAATAGAGATTTACCAAAAGCTCCGGATTTATCATCTGGAGCTTTTTTCATTGTGATAAAGGTGGTAATTCTCCAAATTAGACCTACACCAAAACATGTAACTATGGATCCTATATTTCAAACCTACAAACCTGAAGGTTTTCATACCGTAAACGGATACCTCTTTCTAGAGAAACCGGAAGAGTTGATCAGTTTTTTATCAGCCGTTTTTCTTGCAGAAGAAATCAGCAGAACGGTAGGAGAAGATGGAAAGCTCATCCGGAATTGCATTCTTAGAATTGGGGATTCTTCCATTATGCTAGCCCAGGCTTCTGAGGCTTTTGCTGGAATGCGAACTTGTTTTTACCTGTATGTAAGTGATGTGGATGAGGTATATGAGAGAGCTATGGATCATGGGGGTCAGAGTGTATTCCCTCCTGCAGACATGGACTTCGGAGACAGGCAGGGAGGCATCATGGACCCGGCGGGAAACTATTGGTGGATCTCGAAAAGACTGGATGAGGGAGGATATAGTCCTTCCTAGGTGCAGTTTAGTAGAATAATTTTCCAAGTTTTCCTGAAAAATCTGCATCTTTTCGGATGAAGGTGCGTCATAAGAAAAAAAGAAGACATGAATCCGCTTCTCCATTCCTGGTATAAGCAATATGGCCCCGACTTACAGGCCTTTCTCCACAATAAAGTGGGAGAGGAGGCAGAAGACATTTTGCATGAGCTATTTGTAAAGCTTCACCAAAAGGAACACATTCTTTCTGAAGTAAAGGATGCCCGCAAATGGTTGTACACAGCAGCTAAAAGGGCTGCCATTGATCATTTCCGTAAGCAAAGCAGAAAGGTCCAAGCGAAAGAAGGAAGAGATCAGGAAATGTCTGCTCCTAATATAGTGGCCAGATGTCTCTATTCATTTATCCCCAGCTTAAGTGCCAGAGACCAAAAGCTTTTGATGGCTGTGGATATATCAGGAGTTGGTCAGAAAGAGTTGGCTGAGGAAGAAGGTATCCCTTATTCCAGCATGAAATCACAGGTTCAGCGAGCCAGAAAGAAGTTACGGAAGACCTTTGAGGATAGTTGTGAGGTGACCTATGATGCGATGAGGCGCCCCATAGACTGTACCAGAACTTGTACAACTTGTGCTAATTAGCGGATCAAAGCACCAATAAAGCACTCCACGTCCCTTCATGCAAGACTCTGGCTTTTACAGAACTTCCCTTGCGAATGCTTACAGGATCTTTAAATATACTAGCCGCCTCCTTATTCATAGGATCCTCTCCATCCAGGGTGTAGTATATTATTCCTTCAGTAGGTTTTTTCAAATGAATCACAGCCTCTCCGCTATCTTCGTGTTGGATGCTTAATGCAGGTGGGTCTATCTCAGGGTAGTAACCTTGTTCCCTTAGAGCTACTATAAATCTGGTACTATTGCCTTTCATCATTTCAGCTACTCTATCTACCTCATTTTTCCAACTCTCATCCCGGGTTCTCAACTTCCCATCCAGCGCATTTCCCCATCTGGCAGACTCAGCCAGGACTGCTTTGCGGATAAACTCATTCAGTTTATACCATCTTTTCTGATTTTTTTCTTCTGACAGTTCCCCATTATGGAAACAATGAAGGTATACTCTATCAGCAAAACGCTGCATAAACTCTTTATTCTGTCTCACGGCATGCCACGTCCTGCTTATTTCAGATTCGCCCTCTTCATCATTTACAAACTCATAGTGGACCCATGCGCCTGCTATCCCTTCTGGTTCTTCATCCCAACTCATTTCTGCATCCCACACAAAATACCTAAGCTTTACGGAGTCTTGTAGGTTCAATGCTCCATAGTAGTTATTCTCCGGCCAGTCTACCATGCCTATGTACCATGAAAGGATGAGGTAATCACAAAATGCATCTACATCTACATATTCAGTGAACTCTTTATAAACGGATGGATCAGAGAGGTCTTTCTTTGTCAGTTTGTACTTGATGTATTTATAGATGGAGTCATTCCCGTGAAGGGTCCCGTTATGGTTAAATACATACCAGTTGTCCTCTTCTCCTTTCAGATAGGTCTCTACGAATTTCTCATCAGGTCTTTCCGTAGCATTGTACAAGCCCATGTATGCACCATTGACGTATAAGTGAACAAAGGTTCCTCTGGCCCCACTTCCCATCATATCTATGCTGACGTCTCTGGCCCATTGATCACGTGTAAAGGCAGTTTTATCCGGGTAGTAGTTCCTTGTCCATGAACGCTGTGTCCCCGCTCTCAACACAAGTCTATCCAGTTTTTTGGTAGCACTTTTCCTATTAAGGGGACTATACTTTTTGAAGAGGTCTGTCTTTAACTTCCCGTCACCATATTTCTTTTTGAATGAGAGTCTGTAATTTCTTTTAAGATGCTTATGACTTACTCCTTCTATCCCTGAGAATGCCTGAGTGTTATGTTCAGGCTTATTCGGAAAAAGGATTTCTGTACTTACGGGTACCTCATCAAAGCCCAGGGTCATCTTCCAGAATGATTCAATCTCCATACTCAAGGAGACTGAGGGAATGGATAGCAGACTTTCCGTCATAGCATTTCTATCCTGATTGACTACCTCCTGGTTCATTCCGTAGCTAAATTTCACTCGTCCGAAAGCATAGTCAGTGTTGATCATGGGTCTTGACCATCCTGGAATGCTATCAGGCTGATCCAACACCTGACCAACGAATAAATAACTATGGACTTCTACCTTACTGGCTTTTTCTCCTCTTGACTGGAGATACGCTTTTACTACCGTATTCTTATTAATGAGAATAGGTTTCTTATATCTCAGGGAAGTAGAATCTGTGGGATGTGAACCATCAAGGGTATAATAGATGGAACCTTTAAGCTCACTCTTGAGCTTAAGTTTAAAAGGCTTTTGATAGAATCCCCTTTCCACAGAAAAATCAGGCTTGGGGACTTTCTGTGCCAGGCTGTGGTTGACGAAAAAGAGGCAGAAGAGCCCCACACACATTCGAAGCATCTTTTGCAATTGAGTATGCAACAATAAACACTAATAATATCAGGATAACAAAAGTTTGGGCTTTCCCCAATTTTCTAAAAAAATAAGTCCCCAGTGCTACTACCGGGGACTTGCATTGATTGTATATAGAATACTTAGCTGATTTCTATCTCTTCACTGGTCCAAGGTCAATTCCCATAGTTACCTCATGAGCAGACCCATAAGTAGATTGGTAAGTACCTCCTAAACGGAAGTCATAGGTATAGGCCAGGTGAAAACGCTCCATGTTCACTCCTACCATCCATGCCAGTACATCAGAACCGTCTGTCAGATTAGCGAAATCCTGTCTGTAGGAAGCTCCTACAAAAACCACCTCATCCAGGAAGAACACTCTTATGTTCAAATCACCCTGTAAAGGAGCCGCTTCTACTTTTCTCAATAAGATAGAGGC
>JBCBKZ010000014.1:0-19665 GCA_038520955.1 Bacteroidota bacterium
AGAAATATGGCCTATGATTTTCATGAGAAAGGCCTCTATAAAATAACGGATACCAGAACTTACAAAAGCCAGGAACAGGCAAGATATGTGGTAAAAGCCTGCCTTGATTATTTAAAGCTCTTTGATCAGGACATAGCCAAACCCAAGAAAAGCGAAGATATAGAGCATTACCTGATTATGGGAGAGAATAAAATCATTGAAGTGAGGGCCACAGGCTTTAGTAAGAATAAGCATTCGACCGATCCTGTAACGATTCAACTTATTTCCACAGCTATGGATTTGGCTCCCAGAGAAGAAGTAGGAATGCTAACGGCTTTATTTAGCCACTAATCTTTTGATGATAAGCTGAGCTATTTCATAGCCAATCATACCTGCGCATAGGCCTACAAGAGCGCCTACGATGACATCCCCTGGAAAGTGGACACCTAAATACACTCTACTGTAGGCTACCAGAGTAGCTACTGCAAAGAAAATTACGGTGGTTAGCCTTTGATTAAAGAACCTGCTCAGAAAGATGGCCAGGGCGAAAAAGTTAGCTGCATGTGAGGAGGCAAAGCCATATTCCCCTCCGCATTTGTTATTGACAATGTGGACTACATACTCCCATCCATTCTCTGGCCTACAGGGCCTATATCTCTCAAAGAAGGGCTTCATAAAGCTGGAGGTAAACTGATCTGCGATCGTAATGGCGAAGGCTACGCCCACCAGCAACCATAGGGTTTTTACCCATCCCACGCGCCTATACATGAGCCATGCCAATACTACATATGCGGGGATCCAGAAAGTTTTAGTGCTTACCAGCCACATGACAGAATCCATCAAGGGATGATTGGCTGAGTTAACCAGTATAAATACACTCTTATCCCATTCTATCAATGTTTCCAGCATTTCTAAGCTTGATAAAAGTTAGCGTAAAGTCGCCAGATATCTCCCAGCAGAAGAATTCCCATAAGTATTAACGTAATCAAATCAGTACGCTCTTGAGCAGAGCTACTTTGGTTATGGTACCACTTATTGATGGCAGGAAAGATCCATAGAAGAGTGATCACAAAAACTGCTATCGCCAATATACTCCCAACAAGGACATCAGCCGGGAAGTGTACGCCTATATAGACCCTGGAATAGCAAACCGCCATCCCAACTATAGCCCATAAGGCCTGCTGCCAACGCTTTTCAGCCCCTATCCAGGCCAGCCAGACACATAGTATCACTGCCGCTGCACTATGCCCTGATGGAAAACTGTTGTTTCGTAGTTCTTTGAGCCCTATAAAGAAGAAATCAGGTCCCTTCTCAAAGACAGTCAGAGGTCTTTCCCAGGCAGAGAAAAATTGATTCTTTAATAGAGCTACGACTAGGGAGACAAGAATCAGGCTGATGATCATGCTGATCACTTTGTCAGATTGCTTTCTCGCGAGAAATAAACCCGCAATGGATCCCAGCAATACCCCGTCTCCCAAATGGGTCAGGTGAGGCATGAGGGCATCTAGCCAGCCAGTCCGAAAGCCGTTTAACCAAAGAAAGCTTCCCTCATATCCCTTTGGGATGAGAATAGCCAGAAGGAAGACCCAGAAAAGGACAAATAGGATAGAAAAAACGGGAATGCGTGACAGAATCTGCTTCAAGGGGTTGATGTATGATTATGCCCGGTAAATAACGAAGCACAGAAGCAGGAAACAAATAGCGTGGCTGGAGGGGAGAAGACTAGAAGTCAGAATCATCAAACCAAAAGTACGCCTTCCAGGCAGTGCCTACGGACTGTCTTCTAAGTCGGAACCGGGCTCTTCCTGCCCCGGAGAAGGTATTTTGCTCATCCTGCGTAATGGTCAGGTTGAAGTTACGGATCACAAAGGCCTCAGTTTCTGTGGTGTCAAGTTGGGTGTAGAAGTTCCAGTCGAGGTTGATTTGCTGGACAGACTGGAAAAGGTTAAAGGAGATGTTGAGCTCAGTATCTCGGTCCCAGCTTATTTCTTGTCCCAGTTCGAAGTCAAAGTAGGCGAATTCAAAATCCCGGTCAAACAACTGACCATAGAGCGTAGTATCTCTCAACTCATAGGAATTTCTGAACAGCTTGAAGAAGCCTTCTATGGAAGAAGGGTTTCCCAGTAAGTCCACATCTGCCAGCCCATCCTCATCAATATCAGGTGCAAAGGGATTACAGGAGAGGAATCCCACCATAAGGATTAACAGCCCATATGATATACCTGACTTTCTCATTACTTATTGAATGTAGGTAAGTTTAAGCAAACTCCAGCTGGAATCTGGGACAGTTTCTATGTCTTCCCATCTGTGTATGGCCCACTCGTTAAACTCATTACGCTTGATCACATAGGAGAGTTGTCCGCGAAACTCATTCGTAATGGTGGTATCAGCATGCCTCACCTGGTATATGTAGTTCCCTACGTACCTGAGAGAATCCGCACTTACATCCTGCAAATCTACTTCCGTAAGATTGAGTAGCCCTCCGTTTACACCCGTCAGATTGGCAAATAGGTTACTGATGTAGGTCTGCTCATCCTGTATGGACCAGTTTGACCATATACTGGGGTTGGCGTTCAGTAGAGCTGCTGCCGGGACAAATCTTAGCTCATCTCTTTCAAAGCAGCGGATATAGTTCTGCGTATTTCGTTGGGTAATGGCCGTGCTGAGGTTACTCAAAAGAATCTGGTAATCTGTAGGGCTAATCCAGTCGGAGGCAGTAGTGCTTGGTGCTTCTACCGGACGCGTGTCCAGACAGGAGGAAAGGACCAGGAGGCTCATCCCGGCTAGAAGAACACCCTGTAAGAAAGCTGTTCTACGCATAAGCTTGGCTTAAAAAGTAATCCCTACAGACAGACCCGGCTGAAAATTAGTGGTAAAGGCACTCGGAATGGGATTGGAGATAGCCGGTCTTCCGAAGAACGCCAGATCATTATCAGTATTGAAGTCCTTCAGGTTTGCATCTACGTAGGCTTCTATGATTTGAAGCACGTGCACCCCTACGGACAATATAATGGCATAATCCCTTCCTCTTCTGGCCCTGTCTCTGGCGTCTCTTAATCCCTGATCAGTGATGGTTTCAGGGAACTCCTCGTCTATGGTATTGGGATCGTCATCAGTTCGGGCTCTGTAGGCTGTAGCAAAACGATTGTACTGATCATCATTGTAAACGATGACTGCTCCCATGCCTACGTAAGCGCCAAATACCAGTGGGACCTTCCAGTAGCTTTTGTTGTAGATCTGCCCCCAGCCTGGAAAAATTGCACTTCTTTGCCAGGCTATCTTGGGATCATAGGGGGGGCGCTTTCCAGCAAAAAGGAAACGGGATATATAAGGTCTTTCTTTCTGGCCAGTTGTATCTCCTTTTATGGCAGTAGAATCCTGGGCTGAATTAAGGACTACTTTTTCTTTTGCAGGTACCTTTGTTTTCTCAAAGGGCGTGGAAGGCGTAAGTACACTATCAGGAATGATTAGGGGTGAGCTTCCTGTTTGCGTGCTATCCTGTTTTTCCTGTGCATGAAGAGAGCATAGGCTCAGTACACAAATACTGAGAACCCCAACTAGCCATCTAAATATGTTTATGTTATGTCCAGACATTGGTTAAAAGTATCTCCCTTTATGAGAAGGGTTGTATCAGAGATCTAAAATCTCCAATATCCTGTTCATGTCTTTGGTAGAATTAAAGGCTATGCTGATGTCCCCTCTACCCTGATTATTTTGCTTGATCTTAACCTTATTCCCAAACTTCTCTTCTAGCTGCCTTTCTACCTTTTGTAACTGGATCTGTTCCGAGCTAAGTGGCTTGGCAAAATCACTCTTAGGAGTAGGACCTCCTGACTTTTTCTCTTTCAGCCCATTGACCAGTTCTGTAGTCTGTCGAACGGAATAATTATTCTCAACTACCTGATCATAGATTTGCATCATTTGCACTACGTCATCCACACCTTTGATAACCTTAGCATGACCAAAGGTAATCTCTCCGTCTCTCACACCTTTTTTCACCTTGGGGGGAAGCTTTAACAGACTGAGGAAGTTGGTTACACTGGAACGACTTTTTCCTACCTTCTTTCCAAGGTCTTCTTGCCTAAGACCAATCTCTTCTATCATTCTCTGGTAAGAATTGGCTATCTCTATGGGATTCAGGTCTTCTCTCTGAATATTCTCAATGAGGGCTATTTCCAGCATTTCCTCATCATTGGCAGTTCTGATGAATACAGGCACCTCATCCAGGCCCACTATTTTGGCTGCTCTAAATCGCCTTTCACCAGCTATTAGCTGATACTTCCCTTCATGTAGTTTCCTTACGGTAAGGGGTTGTATGATTCCGTGTATTCTGATGGAGTCAGCCAATTCATCAAGGGCTTCCTCATTAAAGTCTTCTCTGGGCTGAAAATTATTGACACTCTCAATTTGCGCTAAGGGGATACTCCCTACGCTGGTAAGTTCAACTTTTTCATTGTCAGAGAGGAGGCTGTCATACCCTATATCACCTAATCCTCTTCCTAACCCTCCTGTGGGTTTTTTCTTTGCCATGAATAAAATGCTTTAAGCTAAAACGAGAGCTGAGAATAAAATTACATATTAAGAAGAGAGGAAACAATGAGGCCATCTCTGAAATTCTCAGAGATGGCCTTTAAATAGAAAGGAGATATCTTTTTATTGGATTTTGCAGGCTTCTGCGGAAGCAAAGGAAATACCCTCTACAGAGATCAGGTCATCCAGTCTGATGATTTCTTCATGCTTTTCCAGAACCATGCATTCTGCTTTATCTTTCTGTGAAAGGTCCTTAATTCTATCTGAAATAGTTACCGGACCCTTCCCAGCATCATAAACGATGCTTACTTCTTTCCTTCTCATGGCCAAAATCTCTAAATGATCATAGAGGCCACAGGCAATAGGCTTGTAAACTTTTTCCATAACGTTCACTTTCTGATATAGGAACAAACGTTCCACTATAGTATACGGGATTTACTAAGAAAGTTCTCTTTCTAATGGGCCCACTCCCTGACTCAAAGAGACCTCATAAATAGGTAACTCTACTCCATATTTATCCATGTAGGCTTTCTTCATTCTCGCTTTAAAAGCTTCTGCGCCAGCGGACTCTAGCAGGTTTAAGGTACAACCCCCAAATCCGCCTCCCATCATACGGGCGCCCATGACACTTAGGTCTTCCACAGTGGATTCTACCAGAAAGTCTATCTCAGGACAACTAACCTCATACAAATGTTGTAGGCCGGAATGAGACTGGTAAAGCAGATCTCCCAAAGAAATGATATCCCCCAAAGCTATGGCCTCTGAAGCGGCTTGAACTCGGAGGTTTTCCAGTACCACATATAGGCATCTGTTGAAAACGATGGGATTCATCTCTTCTTCGAAGCCTTTGAGCATTTCGAAGTCTACATCTCTGAGAGAATTTACCTCTGGATGCTTGGTTTTGATGACACGCACACCTTCCTCACATTCTTCTCTACGGGTATTGTACTCACTGGAAGCCAGAGAATGCTTCACCTTGCTATCACATAGCAGGAGGGTATATCCTTCCAAGTTAATGGGAACAAGTTCATGCTTAAGGCTTCTACAATCCAACATCATGGCATGTTGGGCCTCCCCAAAAAGGCTGGCGTAAGGATCCATGATTCCACACTGTAGTCCAACAAAGTCATTCTCAACTCTCTGAGAAAGTAGCGCTAGATCCAATCTCGAAAGCTTCCAGTCCTTAAGGTGGTTCAATGCAAAGGCAAAGCCTGCTTCGAGTGCAGCAGAAGAAGATAGACCTGCTCCTAAAGGGATATTTCCGCCAAAGGTACATTGGAAAGCCGGTACCTCATGGCCAAGCCTGTGGAACTGATCCACTACGCCCATCAGAAAATTGGCCCATGCTTTCTCCTCCGTCCGACTCACGTCCTCTAACGAAAAGCTGAATGTTTCTCCCAGGTCTACTGCAACCAGAGAACATTCTTTCTCTGATGCATCCAGTAACCTAATGGCAAAGACCATTTCTTTGTCCACCGCGGCAGGAAATACCCAACCGTCATTGTAATCTGTATGTTCTCCTATCAGGTTAATTCTTCCGGGAGCACGGTAGAGCACAGGTTCTGATTGAAAGTGCTCCTTAAATGTGAGAAACACTTTCTCTTGTAGTTCGGTCATCTTTGTATTAAGGTAAGGTGGCTGAGACCTTTTTAGCTATATCTTCATTGTCCATATTCAATGGACTCAAACGGACCGAAAATTTATAGGAATTCTCCGTCAATTGAAACTCCGGATGTGTCCTTGGGTTCCAGCTATCATCTCCCCCTATGCCAGACTGCTGCCAGTCCACCGTCATGGTGATGAATTCCTGTTCTACCAGATCATAAGGATGCTGCGCCTCCGTAACATTTTCTATAGTGTAAATACTGGGGTTCATATTGAGGGGACCTTCTTCACCATTACTGATTAGTAGGCCGGTTTTCTCATGATTAGTGAGGGCCATCCATCTCACATCTGTTTTATTTCCATGTTCCTGAGGCTTGGAATAGTTCACATACTGCTCTGCAACAGTAGAGGAGAATACCCCCAACCTGGCGGCATATTTCCTATCCCAATAACTTTCATGCGGTCCTCGTCCATACCAGTTCATCTTATCAAAGGTGGCTGGCACTTCCATTTTGAGTCCAACTCTTGGGAGTGGGAGGGTGTGTTGAAGTACGTAAAAGCCTGGGAAGTTGAATTGGCTATAATCTTTAATGCTAGCGGGCATGGGGAGATCCTGAGGTACCTCCAGCTCATAGCTGATGAGTACATCCCCTGATGGGTACACTTTCACCTCCTGAGAAAAGGGTAATGCTCCTCCGGTAACGGCTATGGAGCCCTTCATGCTTCCGTGGAAGTGGGTTCCCTTATCTTCCCAACTCGCCATTTCGTATTCAGGCACGGCCTTGTCCAATCCAAATGCTCTCCATCTGAAGGCGAAACTTCTATCTTCGCCTCCCTCATCATTATCTACCGGAGCACGCCAAACATTAGGAGTAGGGAAGGTGTTGAGCAGGGTTTTTCCATCAAAACTCAACTGCTGGGGGATCATGTTATCTGATAAGCTAATGCTTAGCTTATCGTTCCCTAAAGTCTTACCTGCTTCGTCTAGTATAAGAGGAGAAAGAGCCTCTAATGATAACGGATCTGTTTTAAGCGTCATCTCTGCATCTCCCTTCAGTTCGAACTGCTCCCAAGCAAGCTCATGGCCTTTCTCTGCCCACGGAAGTTCTTCTCTGGTCAGGAAGCTCACGGTCAGCTGATACTCTTCATTAGCTGCAATCATCGGTAGCGCATATCCGAGTGTCAATTCTGACTCTTCGCCAGGGAGAATCTTAGGTAAGTCCATATTCCCTTCTTGCACCTTTTCGCCCCCTCTCAATAGCTGCCACTGGAGGGAAAGGAAACTCAGGTCGATGAAATCATAGGTATTTTTCACGCTAATGGTTCCCGTTTCCAGGTCCAGTGCTTTAATCTTAATAAACTGCTGAACCTTTTTCACTTCTTCTAATGCTGGCTGCACACTTCTGTCTGGGAACACCAGTCCGTTCATGCAGAAGTTATTATCATTAGGTGTATCCCCGAAGTCTCCTCCATAGGCCCAGAAGGGAGTTCCGTCTGCTGTTTCTTTATATAGGCCTTGATCAACCCAATCCCAGATAAATCCTCCCTGCATATTTGGATGGGATTCAAAGAAGTCCCAATACTGTTTAAAGTTGCCATTGCTATTTCCCATAGCGTGAGAATATTCACATAAAATGATGGGTCTGTTGGGGTCAGCCTTAACATAAGATTTGATGTCATCTATAGAGGCGTACATATTGGAAATGACGTCATAAGAAGAGGCAGGTCTGGATGCGGCTGTTTCACGTGGTTCATAATGTATGGGGCGTGAAGGATCTATGGCTCTCATAGCCTCAGCCATGGCATCAAAGTTAGGTCCTATTCCAGCTTCATTTCCCATGGACCACATGATAATGGATGCATGGTTTTTGTCTCTTGCTACCACAGCTTCCCCTCTGGCCACAAAAGCCCCTTTCCAGCTATCTACTCTGCCTAAGTGTGTACCTTCACTCCAAAGCTGATGACTTTCCACATTGGCTTCATCTATGACATACAAGCCATACTCATCACATAGCTCATACCATCTGGTATTGTTTGGGTAGTGGGAAGTACGGACAGAGTTGATGTTATTCTGCTTCATCAACACTATATCCTTAATCATGCTTTCCTCACTGATGACCCTTCCTTCGTAAGGATCTACTTCATGTCGGTTTACGCCCTTCATGTAAATGGCCTTTCCATTTACGAGAAGTTGTCCATTGGTGATTTCCACCTTACGAAAACCGATCTTGGTGCTGACCGCATCTACGATCTCATATTTCTTATTGACTAGTTGAACGCTGAGTTGGTAAAGGTCAGGTGTTTCTGCACTCCAAAGCCTAGGTTTCTTAACAGCTTCTGTAAAGTCAAGGGTAACTCTACTCCCTGCTTCTATCTTACCGCTAGGGAAGGAAGCTCCCTGGACTACTTTATTGCCATCAGCATCATACAGGTTTACCAGGAGTACATATTTCTTTCCATCCTTGCGAGAATAGTTTTGCACATCTACGGCTATATCCAGATTGGCATTTTGTAAATCTGTACTGAAGCCAGTTGTTACATGAAAGTCCCTGATGGCAACTTTGGGGCTACTGTACAGAAAAACATCTCTAAATATTCCGGACATTCTCCAGAAATCCTGGTCTTCAAGATAGCTTCCATCTGACCAGCGAATCACCTCTACGGCTATGTGATTGGTACCTGCTTGTAGATACTCGGTTAATCGGAATTCTGCTGGTGTCATGCTGTCCTGGCTGTATCCTACTTTTACGCCATTCACCCATAGGTAAAAGGCGGATTGTACCCCAGCAAAGTGGAGGAATACTTCCCTTCCATCCCAGGCGGCAGGTAACTCGAAGGTAGTTCTATAAGCCCCCGTTTCATTGGCATCTGTAGGTACCAGTGGGGGATTAGCCTCGAAGGGGTGCTTGATGTTGGTGTAGATAGGCTGCCCATATCCCTTTAGCTGCCAGTTGGAAGGAACGGGGATCTTGTCCCACTCACTTACATCAAAGCCAGGCTCAAAGAAGTTCTCATCCACAGAAGAGGGATTAGGGTAGAACTTGAAGGACCAGTCGCCATTCAGGGATTGGTAAAAGGGAGATTGATTTTTGTCAAAACTGAGGGAAGTGCTTTCTCCCGGGTAAGGAATGAAGGTGGCATGTGGTGCCTCCTTGTTCTGAGCAAAAATGGTTTCATCTAACCATTCTGGGCTTTGTGCCATACTTAGGGTAACTGAGAATAAACAGACTAGTATGCTGAAATATCGGCTAGTAGTAATCATTTCAAGGGATGAATGTGTGTAATCCTAAGGATGAATCTAAGCAGGAATTGTGAGAGATTCCAGCATAAGGTAGGTTTCTGAATCATACCGTTGATCTAACATGATTTGTTTTGCGTATATTGGAGTATAGTTTGATTTAGCATAATGAATACAAACATTATCACCATATCATCTGATATCCAAAGTGGTACTCCGGTTTTTACAGGGACAAGGGTTCCAGTGAAGAATTTAATAGACTATTTGCGTGGAGGAGATAGTATAGAAGAGTTTTTGCATGATTTTCCCTCAGTGAAGAAGGAACAGGTGCATAGCTTACTGGAACTTATGGAGCAGATCATTACTCTAAGCCCTTCTAATACCAATGAAAAAAGTGCTGCTTGATAAGAATCTTCCATCACCCTTAAAAAAACACTTTTCTGATCAACTGGAAATTTTTACTACCCATGAATTAGGTTAGGCATCCAAGAAGAACGGGGATTTGATAAGGGCAATGCTAGAGAATGGTATTGAGTTTCTTATAACAGTTGACCGAAACCTGGAATACCAACAGAATTTCCAAAAATATCCTATTCGCTTAGTAGTTCTTTTGACGCATACCAACCGTTTCAAAGATCTTGTAGAAAAAGTCAATCAAATTGAAATGGCTATTTTAGCATATCCAGCAGAAGAAAACATCATTAAGGTAGATTTGAGATAATTCCTACTTGTTTCCCTATGCCTTAGTTCGATTGTATCGACTGCTCAATACTTCGAAGCATATATCCAGTGATCTGCTCTGGCCCATGCTTGCTGGAATCTTTCATCCACTTCCTCAGAATCTTTTCCTGAGGCCTTTAGAGCTTCTCTTAGTCCGTATAAAGACCAGCCATTTTTAGGATGATCAGCCAGTTCTTCTTCATAGGTTTGAACGGCCTCTTCATACTGTTCCATGTCCATTTGGGCAGCGCCCAACCAGTGGCGGGCAGCAAAGGGGATGGGCTCTGGCTCATCATACTCCATAGAGTCTTCTATCATGACGGCACGCTCATAAGCAGCAAAGGCTTTTTCTTTCTCATCCTCCATCCAGTGAATTTCTCCTTCCAGAATTCCACCGAGCACGCCTAGTATATGCCTGGCTGGATGCATACGGAATTCTGCCTCAGATGTATCTGCCGTTGTGAGTACGCGCTGGAGGTAGACTTTAGCAAAATCAGCTTCCCCTGATTTGAGGTGGGCATACCCTTTTGCAAAATCCCACATGGCTCCCGAAATGGTCCTTTCAGGTCTTTCCTCATGCGCCATAACCTCATCAAATCTTCCGAATCGGATGGCGGTCAGTACTTCGTACATGCAATTTTCTGTTCTCTTTGCATAGTCTTTGGCCGCTTGCATGGCTATGGCGCCTTGACCATCATAACAAGCCGCAAACAGAAGCATATGTAAGTTGTGAGCCGGATAAATGGCTATGCCCTGTCCGGATTTAGCTTTTTCGTCAGACTGCCATGCCTGTAGGTTGGCGCGCACAGATCCGGCCCAGTTTCCTATTTCATTCCATGTGTGAGAAGGCATGTGGTTGATATGACTGGCCCCAGGGATGGCGCTCCCCAGGTAATCTGCACATGTGGCCGCCAACTCAGGTTTCTGAGAAGACTCCGTAGCATGTATGTATAAGTGGCAGGCACCGGGATGTTCAATATCTTCATCCAATACTTTCTCCAGAATTTTATGCAAGCGAATTACATCTGGATCAGCCACATCACGTGTACCCCTACGTGGCTCCAGTAAAAAAAGTGCTTCGGCATAGACAGTGGCTATCTCATGATGATCAGGATATTGTTGATACACTTTTTCCATGGCCCTGGCATATGCGGTATCCTGAAGGGCTCTGCTTTCCGGATCGTAGTCTTTGATATATCTGGGTTGAATAGCCGCCACTAATGCTTTCTCGAGTTCACTTCCGTGTTTCTTTGCCAGCTTTTTGGCAGCTTGAGCGGCTTCCAGGGCCAGTGGAGCCTTTGCCTCACTCATGGGCTCGTTGAGGTATGATCCTAATGCCCAGGCTTCCCCCCAATAGCATGCCACACATTCAGGGTCCAGTTTGCGGGCTTCTCTAAAAGAACGGGCCGCCTCAGTTACTGCAAAAGCATACTTTAACTGTACCCCTTGGTTGAAGTAATCCTGTGCCAGAGAATTCTCTGTAGAAACTTCCCAGGTTAAGGGGCCTAAGGCTTCGGGATAAAGGGGAATGGAATCGTGAAAGGTTTTGGGGAGGCCTCCATGATGGCCATGTTGGGCAATTCCGCTAGAAAGAAAGAGACATAAGAAAACGAATGCCAATAGGCTGGGGAAGTGTGGGTTAATTCTCATAACAAGTAATAGGCCAATAATAGGTTGACGCGCCAATCGCTTTGGATTGGATACCTGAAATTAGGGAATAAATCCTATAATTCTTTTTGACTATAAGAATTCTCCCATAGATCATTGAGAATTTCTCATTTTATCCTTCCAGACAATCAAAAATCCTTACTTTAGCTGCTTATCCTTATAAATGATGAAGAGAAACTATCTACAAGCCTTTTGGCAGTTCCTTACAGTGAGTTGCCTGCTCATGCTCCCGTTTTCAGTTTCGGGACAGGATGCTTCAGAATTGGAAAGTTGGATGCAAGGTCTCCGCTATAGAAATATTGGGCCTTACAGAGGAGGTAGAGTAACTACCGTTACCGGTATCCCTGAAAAGCCTTATACCTTTTTTATGGGAACCACCGGGGGAGGCGTTTGGAAAACAGCAGATGGGGGAAGTACCTGGAAGAATATTACAGATGGCTATGTAACAGTAGGTTCTATAGGAGCAGTCGAGGTTGCCCCCTCAGATCCTAATGTTATGTATGTAGGTACAGGTTCCGCCAGCCCCAGAGGAAATATTTCTACCGGAAAGGGGATCTACAAATCTGTAGATGGAGGGAAAAGCTGGTCATTCATAGGACTGGAGAATACAGGTCAGATAGCCAAGATTGTGATTCATCCTGATAATCCAGACTGGCTGTATGTAGCTGCTTTAGGAAATATCTTCGGCCCAAACCCTGAAAGAGGGGTCTATAAAAGTAAGGATGGAGGTGCTAGCTGGGAGAAGGTTTGTTACCTGAGTGAGAAAACGGGTGCCATAGACCTGGTCATGGATCCTACCAACCCTCGCATCCTATATGCAGGTTTCTGGAGAGTAGAGAGAAAACCCTGGACGCTGATAGATGGCGACCTTGAAGGAGGGGTTTATAAGAGTACTGATCACGGGGAAACCTGGACCAAGTTAGAAGGAGGACTACCAAATGGAGTAGCCGGAAGAATAGGAATAGCTATTTCTCCGGTAAATCCTAATAAGCTTTGGGTAATCAGGGAGTCTAAGGAAGAAAGTCAGGGAGGGATCTTTTTCTCTCAGGATGGGGGAAATAGTTGGAAAAGAATCAACAGAGACCATAAACTCAGACAAAGAGCATGGTATTATTCACGCATTTTTGCTGACCCCCAGGATGAGCATACCGTCTATGTAACCAATACTGGCTTTTATAAATCGGTAGACGGAGGGAAGTCATTTATGCGCATTCCCACGCCTCACGGAGACAACCACTGTTTGTGGGTTAATCCCGACAATACAGATATCATGATAGAGTCCAATGATGGGGGTGCCAACGTCTCTTTCAATGGAGGAATGACATGGTCTACTCAATATAATCAGCCTACAGCTGAGTTTTACCGCGTATCAGTTGACAACCAGTATCCCTATAGAGTCTATGGCGCCCAGCAAGATAACTCCACCCTTACTGTGCCCAGCAACAGCCCTGGAGGAGTTTCACCTAAGCAACACTGGTATGCGGTAGGGGGAGGAGAGAGCGGGCACATAGCAGTGGACCCACGAGATGCAAACATCATTTATGCCGGGAACTATATAGGGAGAATAGACAGAACTGATAGAAGCAAAGGACATACACGTAACATAGTAGCCTATCCACAAATGCATGATGGGGTAGCGCCAAGGGATATCAAGTACCGCTTTCAGTGGAATGCACCCATCCGTTTGTCTCCACACAATCCTGATGTCTTATACCACTGCTCACAGTATGTACATAGGTCCAAAGACCAGGGAGATACCTGGGAGGTGATCAGTCCAGATCTGACTACGGATAATGATGACTATCACGACATACCGGGGGGGCCTGTTCAACATGACCATACGGGAGTGGAGCTGTATACTACCATATTCTCCTTCGAAGAGTCTCCCCTTACCCAAGGCGAGCTTTGGGCTGGGACAGATGATGGGAGAGTCCACATCAGTACCAATGATGGAGAAAACTGGACAGAAATCACACCAATAAATATGCCCAGAGAGGGTACAGTCAATACCCTGGATCTTTCTTCTCATGAGAAGGGGAGATGTGTCATGACGGTGTATAAATACCGGGATAATGATTCACGCCCATATGTTTTTCTCACCAATGACTACGGAAAAAACTGGAAGCTCCTGACAGATGGGAATAACGGAATCCCTGCTGATCACTTTGTTAGGGTGGTAAGGGAGGACCCTGAGAGAAAGGGACTACTGTACGCTGGAACAGAATTTGGCATGTTTATCTCCTTCAATGAAGGGGAAAGTTGGGAGCCTTTCCAGCTAAATCTACCACATACACCTATTACGGATATGCTAGTCTATAGAAATGACCTTGTCATTTCTACCCAGGGAAGATCTTTCTGGATTCTAGATGACATCAGCCCGCTACATGATGAAGGCTTTGGTAAGAATGGAAGTGAGCCTTACCTATTTAGTCCCAGAAACGCCTACAGAACACAATTGCGTGGATTTAGAGGAGGGAGTGCACCTAAGTCTGCTCCCAGAGGCGCCAGTATGTATTTCTACATGCCAGAAGACAAGCTATCAGATCCGGTAAAACTGGCAGTGAAAGAAAAAGATGGAACGCTAATCCGCAGCTTTAGTACTCAACCTGATAAAGCCTCAAGGGAGGGTAAGCTTTCTCTAAGGGCTGGCTTAAACAGATTTATCTGGGACCTGAAGTATCCAAGGGTAGAGTTGCAGAAAGGATCATTTATGTCCCTCGCCAATACAGGCGGAGCTTGGGCAGCTCCCGGAACCTATATCATAGAAATGGAAGTGGGTGATCAAAGCTTAACGACAGAATTGACCATCAAAGCTGATCCCCGATGGGAAGCATCTGAAGAAGATTTACAGGAACAATTCAGGCTTACCAGGGAAGTACAGAAGAGTCTGGAAGAAATACATCAAAACATAGGCAAGATCCGGTCTATCAAGAAACAAAGCCAGGAAACAGCTAAGCGGGCTGTGAGAGCTGGTTTTGATAAGTCATTGGTGGTAATGGCTGAAGAGCTGGGAAATAAACTCACTGAAATTGAGGTAGAACTCATTCAGGTAAAGAATGAAAGTAGCCAGGACCCTATCAATTATCCACCAAGACTGGATGATCAGTTTGCCTACTTATATTCAACAGTGAATAGCCAGGATGACAGACCTACACAAGGATGTTATGACAGATATGAAGACCTGAAGAAAGAATATCAGCTTTATCAGGAAAGGATAGATAAGATCATTTCGGAAGATTTGAAAGCCTTTGATATAGCCTTGGAGGACGCTGGTGTCCCAAGAGTAATCCCTACAGAGAGATAAGAGATAAAAAGTAGCCCCGGGTTTAAACTCGGAGCTACTTTTTGAGGGATTCATTATTCTGCCAGTAGCATATCTATTTTCCCGCCCAGGCTGGCAGGTAAATTTTCTCCAGGGAAGAACCCTACATGTCTAAAACGGATGTTCCCTTTTTTATCAATGATGAGGGTATTAGGGATGGAGGAGATCTCCAATTCTCCTTGTAGACCATACAAGTCTAAGGCCATAGGAAGGGTATATTGCTTTCGTTCCTGGAAGGCCTGAACTATTTCTGGTGTATCTCCATTCCCCAGCGTATTCAGGAACCAGAACTGGACGTCCTCATTGTCCTTGTACTGATCATAGAGAGTTTCCATATCCGGGAAGGCCTGTAAGCATGGCCCACACCAGGTTCCCCAAAAGTCGAGAACTACCACCTTACCTTTGGATTCTTCAGGAAGGACGGTTTCCCCTTCCAGCGTTACAAAAGTCAAGTCAGGCGCAGGGGTATTATCAGATGAGTTAAGAAACATGGAGAAGGCAAAAGGGAAGAGGACAAAAGCAGCTACCGGCGTTAGGAAAGCGGGAATCACTATTTTCTTGAGAAATTCTCTTTCCTTCCATGCTTGAAGTCCTGCTGTATACTCTGCTCCTGCACTCCCCATGATGAAGACAAACAGAGGAAGAAAAAAATCCTGTTCCATGAGAAAGGTAAGCCCTAAGAAAGTAATGGCACCCATTACCGCTCCTACATAAGAAGGGTTGATTTCATGAATTTCTCTGTTGATAAGGCCTCCTCCTAATGCTACTAATCCCACAAAGGTAAACCTCCAGGCAAAGGACTGGGACTGCAGGAAATGTAAGCCGATAAGAATAATGAGAGGGGTAATTACGGCAGGTAAATAACTGATGATAACTTGCCTGATCTCTCCAGATATCTTTTCCATGAGAAAGTTCAAAAAGGTTTATTGAGAATTACTGACAAATTGCGATTGAGATGTGCAAAAGGTTGTCATACACCTGATACTACATTGAATTTCTCCTATTTTGACAAGAGTGGAGGATAAATGAACAGACGGGTATCTACCTCTTGTTGAACTTCTATGGTTTCCCAAGTGATTTGCTGAATGAGCTGGTCATTGATGCGTGTTTCCAGGGTGTAGGGGAGCATATAACCCTCCGTCTCCCGGTAATCGCTCATATACGTTTCCAGCCTCTGGCCACGCGCAGGTCCCGTAGAAATAATTTTGCGGTTTAGGGTAGGGCGATACAAATCAGGGTCTATGAAGTAGAATTCCAGAATTTGTTCCTGATTGGCCAAACTCAGCATATAGGCATCCCTATCATCTACTTTGATTTTACCCAAAAGGGTAGGCGTGAGGCCCTTCTCTTCTGTCTTGAAGAGGTTATTATCGAGAGAATTAGATTGCCATTCCAGAAGTTGATCTTCCGGCAAAAAGGAAGGAGAGGGGTTCCCGTTTAAGGGATTCAGCATCCAGGCTCTTTGCCCATCAAATGCTTGTATGACAGTGTCTTCCCTGATGACCATTTCCACCCGCTGGAGATTAGGTTTCACCTGGGTAATTTTTATCGGATAAGTCTCTTCTCCCAGGATGATGCTTCCCTGAAAGGTAATGGATTCCAGGGCTTCCCATAATTCCTCCCCACCAGCGTTAATCCGATATTTCTCCAGGACCTGCTGGGCAGTACTATCCTGACTGAACGTAAAACCTACTGTCAGCAGGGAAAGGAAAAGGAAAGTAATGGATCTCATATTTGTCAAAACAATTGGACACAAATATACCCCAACTTCCCTAAAAGAAAGCTGGGGTATCTAAATTTTATCTCAAAAGAAGACTATTTCGCGTAAGGGAAGCTTAGCCCTCCATAAATAGCTGCTGCTTCCAGTTCTTCTTCAATTCTCAGAAGTTGATTGTATTTCGCAATTCTATCACTTCTGGAAGCAGAACCTGTCTTGATTTGTCCGGTGTTCAAGGCTACGGCAATATCCGCAATAGTGGTATCCTCAGTTTCTCCACTTCTGTGAGAAATGATGCTAGTATACTGGTTTTTAGTAGCTAGCTGAACGGTATTCAGGGTTTCAGTCAGAGAACCTATCTGGTTTACTTTTACCAGAATAGAGTTCCCAACATTCTCCTTAATCCCTCTCGAAAGGAAGTCTACGTTGGTTACAAATAGGTCATCTCCTACCAACTGTACGTCTTTTCCTATTTCCTTGGTCAATTCAGCCCATCCATCCCAGTCATTCTCATCCAGACCGTCCTCAATAGAAACGATAGGATATTTGCTGCACCAGTCTTTATAGAAGCTGACCATCTCAGAAGAAGTCAACTCTTCTCCGGTAGAATCCTTGAATACGTATCTTTTCTTGTCAGTATCGTAGAACTCAGAACTAGCCGCATCCAGTGCTAGGTAGATATCTTCTCCGGGCTTGTATCCGGCTTTTTCTATGGCTTCCAAAATTACGGTTACTGCTTCCTCATTAGATTTCAGGTTAGGAGCAAATCCTCCTTCATCCCCAACATTGGTACTCAGCCCTCTGGATTTAAGTACTTTTTTCAGGTTGTGGAAGGTCTCAGCACCCATTCTCAATGCCTCTCTGAAAGTTTCCGCTTTGGCAGGCATGATCATGAATTCCTGGATGTCTACGGAGTTGTCAGCATGGCTACCACCGTTGATGATGTTCATCAAAGGTAAAGGTAGGGTACGTGCGTTTACGCCTCCAATGTAACGGTATAAAGGTAGGCCCAGGTGAAGAGAAGCTGCTCTGGCTACGGCGAGAGAAACCCCTAATACTGCATTGGCTCCCAGACGACTTTTATTAGCGGTTCCATCCAGATCAAGTAGAATTTGATCTACATCAGCCTGATCCGTTACCAGGCTTCCTTCCAATTCAGGGGCAATGATTTCATTTACATTTTGTACGGCGGTGAGAACACCCTTCCCCATATATCTGTTCTCATCTTTATCTCTCAGTTCTACCGCTTCATGCATACCGGTACTGGCACCTGAAGGCACTGCTGCGCGACCCACTTCTCCATCAGTGGTAAGTACTTCTACTTCTACCGTAGGATTCCCTCTGGAATCAAGGATTTCGCGGGCAAAGATAGATTCAATAAAGCTCATAGGTTGTGTTTGTTTATTATAAGGGCGTAAAAATATTAATTATCCTATGCTTTAAAAGCATTTTATCTTCTTTTATCTGTTTGCATTATGTCGAATATAGTGCTATGCTTGTACGGCTTATATAGGCCATTCTCCTGAACATCTTTTTTACATGAATTCATTAACGGTTTCTGCCCTCCAGCTTGACCTTGCCTGGGAAAATCCTACTAAGAATAGAAAGAAGATTGAGCGCATGCTGCTAAATGGAGCGCCTCCTTCTGACATTATTGTTCTTCCGGAAATGTTTACGACCGGATTTACCATGGCTTCTTCAAGTGCTTATGAAGAAATGGGGGGAGATACCTACCAATGGCTGGAAGAAATGGCTCGGCAGTACAATTGTCTTTTTCTGGGAAGTCTCATCATTAAGGAGAATGATCAGTATTACAACAGATTGCTCGCAGTGAGTGAGGATGGACTGCTAGCTCAGTATGACAAGCGCCATCTTTTCAGGATGGCCAATGAGGATGAAAATTATACCGGAGGGATGGACTGGGTAACCTTCGAATACAGAGGATGGAAAATTTGCCCTCAGATTTGTTATGACCTTCGTTTTCCTGTTTGGAGCAGAAATAAGGAAGAAGCTCACAATCAAATGAGCTACGATCTCCTGATCTATGTAGCTAACTGGCCTGCAAAAAGGGTTCACCACTGGGATACTCTTCTAAAAGCTCGTGCCATAGAGAACCAGGCTTTTGTGGTAGGGGTAAATCGTGTGGGGACAGATGGAATCGACATACCCTATGTGGGACATACAGCCATCCTCTCTTATGTAGGAGATGCTTTGGCCTACAGTGAGAATGAGGAAAACCTGCTCACAGCTACCCTCCGCCCGGAAGGAATCCAAAAATACAGGAAGAGTTTTCCTGTATGGAAAGACGCAGATAATTTCTCCTTGTCAGAATAAGGAGAACTATTTTTTGTCAAACAGCACCCGCTGCCAGAACTGCCAGCTTTGAAGGCCTGTTTTCTGCATCTTGGAAAAATTCTCAAGTGGTAGAAAACAAGTGATCTTTACAAAGGACTGTTCATGTACGGCCTTCTCAATTTCGCCTTTCCCCATTTTGTTGAGCGGCGTATATGTCTGCGGTTGGTAGATCCAATCCCAGGGAGTATCATCAGTTACCCAGTAAAATCCTGCAGGATAACTTTTAGGAAAGGTGTATAACTTTTTTCCAAAGGTCTCCAGGTAGGATCCACTTAAAATAAGGTGGAAACTGAAGTGATGTCCCCATAAAGCCAGGGATCTAAAGAGAAAAATATCTCCCTGCTGAATATGTCTGGGAAAATCTAACACTCTGTAGGAGTAGCTCTGGTAATTCTCTCCTCTGGAAATCTTAGGCCCCTGCGCGAAAATACTTTCTGGCAGATCATATTTAGAGTCCAGCACATTGGTATTGAGCTGGGTATGTAACTCACTAAGCGTATTTCTCAAAAACTTGAGGATATGCTTAGTGAG
>JBCBKZ010000150.1:0-9723 GCA_038520955.1 Bacteroidota bacterium
CAATGATCCTGGGGACTTTGTACTTGGCTAAGCGTTCCTCGGAAAAAGAGAATATATCTTTTGCTAAGCCTTCATCTGGCTCGGCCCCTTCTCGTAGGATCACAAAAGCTTTTACGGCATACCCTCTCATTTCATGCGGACTGGCTACTACGGCAGCTTCTACCACATCCGGATGTTCTATCAGGATGCTTTCCACTTCAAAAGGGCCAATTCTATAGGCAGAGGCTTTAATCACATCATCATTCCTTCCAATGAACCAGATGTAGCCCTCCGCATCTTTGTAGGCCTTGTCTCCTGTGTAATACAAATTGTGCTTGAAAGAAGCCGCCATTCGTTTTTCGTCATTCAGATACTCGAGAAAGAGGCCGTTATTCTTTGCCTGATCCAGCTTTACACAAATGATCCCCTCTTCCAGTTCTGGCACATCTTTGCCATCCTCATCAAAAATCCCAATGTCATACAAGAAGGTAGGCTTGCCCATGGAACCCGGTTTAAGTTCTGCGCCCAGTAAGTTGCCTACCAGGGCCGTGGTTTCTGTTTGTCCGTAGCCATCTCTGATAATGACGCCTGTTCCTTTCTGCCACTTGTCTATCACATCCGGGTTGAGAGGCTCACCAGCTGCGCAGCAGGATCTCAGACTCAGCTTATATTCCTTCAAGTCTTCCTGTATCAGCATTCTAATCACGGTGGGAGAACCACAAAAGGTACTCACCTTCATGGCTTCCATGGCCGACAACTGGTCCTTGGGATCAAACTTATCCACCTGATTAGCGAATATGGTAGCCCCCGCATTCCAGGGAGCAAAGAAGCTACTCCAGGCAAACTTGGCCCAGCCAGGAGAGGATATGTTGTAATGTATATCTCCTCGTCTACAGCCTAGCCACGATAAAGTAGCCAGATGTCCTACCGGATAGGTAAAGTGGGAATGCACCACGATCTTAGGTAAGCCAGTAGTCCCTGAGGTAAAGAAATAAAGGAAGGGCTCATCTGCCTTGGTGTTGGCTGCCACACTTTCTTCTGACTCTGCCAGTATACTGTCAAAGTCTACCCAACCATCCTTACTACCGCCTACCACCAGCTTCAGCTTTACTTCTTGGCCTGTTTCTATAAGGGCATTATCTATCTCATCCGTGAAGCTATGGTGGGCTATCATCACATCTGCCGGAAGGGTTTCCAATCTGTAGGTGAGGTCTTTGGTAACCAAATTGGTGGCTGTAGGCATGATGATAAAGCCTCCCTTAATACCTGCGAGGAAGGTAAACCAGTTTTCAGGAATGAGGGGCAGCATGGTGTAAATGACATCTCCTTTTTCTACCTGATGTTTTCGGAGGAGATTCACTAGTTGATTACACTTCTGGTAGACTTTAAGAAAGCTGAAAGTTTCCAGCTGATCTTTGTATTTCCAGATGAGGGCAGATCCTTCTTCATGTCCTTTTACATGTAAAGGATAGAAAATGTCCTCCACCCAGTTTAAGTAATCTGGCTTGGGAGGATTCATAGAAGTCAGGTCTTCCAACTTCCCTTCTGAAATCTTCTGGGTTACCTCTTTAAAAAAATCAATTAGCTCCATGGTAGTAGTGAATAGTGGTCCTTTTGATAAGTTAGGGAAGGGGAGCTAAGTATTCAAGAATACCTACATAAAAAAAGGCGGACTCTCGTCCACCCCTGATCATAACACTAAGGAATTCTTGCTAGCTACCGAACCATTTCCCCAATCGGCTTAGCCAGCCTTCTTTTTGGCGAGTATGTGCATTAGAAGCATGGCCATTTTTCTGCCACATGCCGGAATCACCCTGTTCATAGGCATATACCAGAGAATCATAAGAGACACGTTCTGCTTCTTTCTTAAGCTGTTCTGGTCCAAGTAAAACTTTGAAGACCGACTCATCCAGGTTTTCAAATACGCCTGCTTGCTGGGTAGCCATGATACGTTCCTGATTCCCCAGGGTACCCGTAGCTGCGGCATCCCAAAAAGCGGCTAAAGAAATGTCCTCCTTTTCACCCAAGTAGTAGACGCCCCAGTTGGTATTCAGCTCAGGCGGGAAGGGTTCCGTTCTGAAATCCGTGGCTGAGAGCACCTGTAGCAGCTCTTCTGGATGTAGGCTGGTTCTCCCTACTTTCAGCATTTCGCTCAGGAGTTGCCAGGCCATATCTCCCTCACAGATAGACTGGCGACAGGCTAATAAACTGGCTTTGTAGCCGTCCCGCTTATACTGATCCAAAGCATATTGGTAGCGAGTATACAGCCAAAAGGGTTCTTCTCTGATGACTACCCTACTCATACCTACCAATTCTTGTCCTGGCGCCAGTCTTAGGGATTCTTGTGGAAGCTGGATCAGGCTAACGATCTTATTCCAACTCTCTGTTTGTCTGAAGTATTGGCAGAGAGAAGATGCCCAGAAAACTTGAAAGCCGTCCCTCTTTCCGAACAGGGCCAAGCCCCATTCCGGTATATGTTTGTAATCTGTCATGAGTCAATTTTGAATGATGAATGGTGAACGACCGAGTGATCATTCTTTCAAAGAGGTGCGCTTTCTTTAACTCTTCGCGGCTTTGCGGCTTCGCATGAGATTCTAATCACGCAAAGACGCTAAGTCGCTAGGAAATGGTGGTACCTACCAGCCCAGCATGCCTTTGATCTGGGTAGCCCATTTAGGCCCTTTCTTGGCGGCATGGGCCTTACTCCCGGGTAAGGATAAGACCTGATGTACCCAAGGCACCACCTGACTACAGTCTTCCAGGTCTACTTCTGATACAGAAGCTTTTTGGCCGGGAATGGTCATCACCTGCCCCACACTAAATGGGAATACTCGTGGATGGGCAATGTCTCCGGAAGTCAACCACTTATCTACCTGCGGTAAGTAACGCTGGATCACCTCTTCCACATTCAGGTCAGTCACGCCCTTATCAAACTTGGATAGTACTACCCCTACCCTGCTCATGTCTATTCCCTGGTTGTAGAGATACGACAGAAACTGTAGAATGAGTTTATCTTCTTTCCTTTTGATGACACGCTCATAGTCCGCTACCAACAGGAAGGAAATAGAGATACCCGGACAGGTTAGATAAGCCTCCACATGTTCGGCCAGTCCTTCTTCCTCATCCTCTACATCTATGCCTTTCAGGTCTTCACCCGCCATCTCCAGGAAGGTTACATTCACATTCTGTCCTTCCATGGTAAAGGCCGCGTCATATTCTGTAATCTTCCCTACAGAAGTAGGCTGCGGGAACTCACCTGATTCCAGATCATGCATCATCTCGTGTATGAGGCGTATCCCTTCTTTGTTGTCCAGCTGGTTCAGGATGACCCTATAATGCTGACGCATATACATGTTTAGGGCTGTCAATACAGTAGATTTCCCCGAACCAGTGTATCCAAAGATAAAGATGTAATTGGTGTTCTTGGCCAGAATTTCTTCATGTGTCTTGGGCTTGGAGAATGATTCTCCTCCCTGATTTTCTTCCTCTGCTGGCTCTTCTTCCGTACCAAAGGGTGTATGCTCCATGGTTTCCCAAGGGGGAAGCTCTTCCCCTTCCGGCTTAGCCGATTTTTTACCGGTAAAGTCCCAGAAGGAAGGTTGAGGAGTAGCCTCTTCTAACTCTATGGTTTCTATGGCTTGTTCCTCTGGCAAATTCTCTGTTTCAGCCAGTTCTATTTTCTCATACATTACCGGTAGGTTGGGATTTTGTGCTTCCGTACCATCAGCCTGCTTTAACAGGTCCTGATGCTTGGGTTCCAGCTCTTCCTCCTCTTTAGTCTGGATTTCATCCTGCATCTTTTCCCACTCCTCCTGACCGAATATATCTTTGAGAATTTCTTCGCGATTTTTTTGTTTTCCTTGCATGAATTTTAAGTGTCTCATGATTTCACTTGTTGATTATTAGCATATGATCATTAGTGGCAAAGTGCAAGACCTGGGTCTAGGACTTTCCGTTGACGTGACTTACTCCGTTAGGGGACAATACTTCCTCGTTTGAGAAAAAGGAAGAGATTCCATTTCGCTTTTCTTTGGGAGAGTCTTGGATTTGGGCCGATCTATCTGGCCTCTTGGCATAGATACTGTCCCTTTCCACCACCTGATAAGCCGTAGGAATTTCTGCAGCCTGTAGAGGTGTTTGGAAAGTAGATCGGGTATGTTCGGGTGTTTGTTCTTCTTCCTCCTCTTCCGGCTTTTTCCCTGGCTTATGCAGCAGTACCAGCACGAAGAGTACAATAAAGTCTATGAGAATAGCCAAAAGCAGAGATACCATTACCGCTGACACCTCTTTTCCTGACATTTCTCTTAAATGCCCTATGGTCCAGAGAGAATGGTTTAGCTGACCTACATCTCTATGTTGGAATTCCAGGGGCTCAAATTCAAAGGCATCCTGGCCTACGAGAGAAGAGGTCATCTGCCCTATCTGAGCATAGGCATCTATACTTACATCTACTGCTTCACGGTAGGCAGGAATACTTTTAGCGGCAAGAGCTGAGTCGATTACGGTGGAAGCGTGTAAATGAAGGCTATCAATTTGTCTGACAGCAGGGTCATAACGAGACTCTATGGCTTCAAGCTTTGCCTGAAGAGGAATGACAGCCTCCGTATTTATCTTCCGGGCCTTTATCCCATACCCCAAATCTCTTGGATTGGTCTTTTCTTCTTCAAGTAAGGCTTTAGCCTCAGCTAATTTTTGGCGGGTTTCATTGGCGTCGAAGTAAAAGTCTAACGACTCCCTGGCCTCAACCCGAATAGAGGTAAGTTGATTCTTGTTATTCTTGAGCTCTTCATATAAGAGTTTTTCGGCGGAGAATACACCGTAGATAGCATTAAAATTCAGGAGTACACTGAACACTGCTACCATGGAATAGCCTAAGATAAAGCGCATGTGAATGCCCTCCTGATAGGCGCGTGGCATTTGAAGGGCAATGGCCACCATGAATATACTCAGCGCAATCGCCATGGCATAAGAGAGCATCATGTTGTCCAGCATAGGCTGAAGACCTACAGCTGTGGTATAACAACTTACGATACCCATGATAAATACAGCGACTGGAAAGAGAGGATGCTGGTTGTTCCCTTCGTTCTGTTGGTTTGTATGGTCCTGATGTTCTCTAGCAAGAAGCTGGGGGATAGGAGAACGAGACTCAGGTTCTTTCTTGAATTGCATAATATCCTGTTAATTATCCTGTACACCCTCTTTTTACAAATGGCATTCCCAGAATAAAACAGAATTTATCTCACTGAAAATCAACTATTTACATGACATCCTCTAATCTTTCTCTTTCCATTGTGAGAAAAGCATTTCCAAAATGAAAAAAGCCAGACAGCAAAATGAACTGCTATCTGGCTCGACTGCACCTATAATAGGTAACCCTTTATCTGATATACTGATTCAGGTAATTCTCGTATAATTCCTGCTTGCCACTTCTTACGGTGGGCTCACCTTTAGACAAGGCATAAGCCTTTAAATCATCCAGTGTAAGTGCGCCTTCTTCATACCTGGCTCCTTCTCCGCTGTCAAAGCTGGCGTAGCGGTTTTTTCTCATTTTCCCTACGGGAGACTTCTCCAATACATTATCCGCAATGATTAGGGCTCTGGCAAAAGCATCCATTCCGCCAATATGCGCATAGAAAAGGTCCTCCAAATCTGTAGAGTTTCTTCTCACCTTGGCGTCAAAGTTGATTCCTCCTCCCTGAAGACCTTCCGCTCTCAGGAAAACCATCATTACTTGAGTTAGCTCGAAGAGGTCCATAGGGAACTGGTCTGTATCCCAGCCATTCTGGTAGTCTCCTCTGTTAGCGTCTATGCTTCCCAGCATACCGGCATCTGCCGCCACCTGTATTTCATGCTGGAAGGTATGACCTGCCAACGTAGCATGGTTGGCTTCTATGTTCAGCTTAAAGTCATCCATCAGATCATATTCTCTCAAGAAGCTGATGGTAGTTGCAGAGTCAAAGTCATACTGATGTTTGGAAGGCTCTGCCGGCTTAGGCTCTATGAAGAAGGTTCCTTTGAATCCTTGTTTACGTGCATAGTCTTTTGCCATGTGAAGGAATCTAGCCATATGCTCCAGCTCTCTCTTCATGTCTGTATTCAAGAGAGAAAGATATCCTTCACGGCCTCCCCAGAACACATAGTTGTCCCCTCCTAAGGCGATGGTCGCATCCAGGGCATGTTTCACCTGAGAAGCTGCATGAGCTACTACGTGGAAATCAGGGTTGGTAGATGCCCCATTCATGTAGCGAGGGTTAGAGAAAAGATTGGCTGTTCCCCAGAGTAGGTTTATGCCTGACTCTTTCTGCTTTCCTTTTGCGTAGTCCACTATCTGCTCCAGTCTTTTCTCAGATTCTGCCAGCGTAGAAGCTTCGTCTACCAAGTCATAATCATGGAAGCAGTAGAAGGGCACCCCTAATTTGGTCATAAACTCAAAGGCGGCGTCCATTTTATCCTTCGCCCTTTGAACCGGGTCCATTGACTCATTCCAAGGCATAATGCGTGTACCACTCCCGAAGGGGTCTGCATTTTCATTACAGAAGCTATGCCAGTAGGCTACTGCATAACGCAGGTGTTCCTCAAGGGTTTTACCTCTAACTTTTTTCTGAGGATTGTAATACCTGAAAGCAAGGGGATTGTCCGTATCAGGTCCTTCAAACTGTATAGATGAAATACCTGGGAAGTAAGAAGTTTCTCCTGTTATGACTGCCATAATTGTACTAGTTGTTTTTCAAGTGATTTTGTAAAGTGTTTACCCATTTCTCATAAAATGCTTCCTGTCGCTCTTTTCGCTTCACATTTGGTTCTATGGTTTCCAGCAAGGTCAGGCAGGCAGCTGATTCTTCAGGATTAGCATAAAATCCCGTACCTACTGCTGCTCCTCTGGCTGCACCTTCAGCACCGTTGGTTTCATATAGTTCTATGGTGACTTCATTTACATCGGATAGGGTCTCTCGGAAAATCTTAGAGAGGAACATATTGGCCTTTCCTGCTCGGATGACTCGGGGTTGCATGCCCAGTTTGCCCATGATGTCCATGCCATATTTAAAAGAATAGGCTATGCCTTCATGTGCGGCCCTAATCATATGTGCATGTGTGTGGGTGTTCAGGTCCAGGTGAGAGAGTTGGGCTCCCACCAGTCTGTTGTTCAATACCCGCTCTGCCCCGTTCCCAAAGGGAAGCATAATGAGCCCATCTGAGCCAGCTGCCACCTTTACGGCCATCTGGTTCATCTCCTCATAGGAGTCTATGGCTAGGTTCCGCTTCAGCCAGTTGTTCAGGATGCCCGTTCCATTTACACAGAGGAGAATACCCAGGCTGTTCACTTCCTGAGAATAGTTGACATGAGCAAAGGTGTTCACTCTCGAGAGGGGATCATAGGCCGTTTCATGGCTTACACCATATACCACCCCTGAGGTACCTGCCGTAGCAGCTATTTCTCCGGGATTAATGACCCCTAATGAAAAGGCATTGTTGGGCTGGTCCCCTGCTCGGTAGCTTATAGGAGTTCCGGCTTTCATACCCCAAGCCTCTGCCAGGGACTGCGATAAGCCTGCTGTGGATTCAAAGGTTTTATAAACATCCGGAATGAGGGAAGCCTCTATCCCGAAGAACTTATACAGATCTACTGCCTGGGATTTCTGCTGGAAGTCCCACATGATGCCTTCTGATAATCCGCCTATAGTGGTAGAGATTTCTCCTGACAGTTTCATGGCGAGGAAATCACCCGGAAGCATCATCTTGTGAATTCTTTCGTAAATCTCAGGCTCATTTTCCTTCACCCAGTGCAGCTTGGCAGCGGTAAAGTTTCCGGGGGAATTCAGGTAATGCTGTAAGCAGAACTGGCTTCCCAGTACTTCAAATGCCTTTTCTCCGTGGGGAACCGCCCTACTATCTGACCAAATGATAGAAGGTCTTAGCACCTTGTGATCTTTATCTACCAGCACCAATCCGTGCATCTGATAGGATATCCCAATTCCCCCTATGGAAGAAGCATCAACTCCAGCGGTTTTAAGGACTTTTTCTATCCCTTTTTGCGTATGGGTCCACCATTCTTCAGGGTCTTGTTCAGCCCAGCCTTCACGTATGGACTGCACCCGCATTTCTGACTGAGGCTCTGAAACAAAGGCCAAGGGCCTCCCTGCTTCCGCGTCAAACAAGCAAACCTTGATGGCGGAAGTACCCAAATCTATACCTAAAAATAGCATAGGAAAGTGTGTTAAATATGATTCCTGCTCATCAGGATAGCCCTAAGGCTCTTTTGTTCCCTTCCTCATCTATTCCACTGTCGGCAAAGTCATCAAAGGCTCTTTCAGTAACCCTGATGATGTGGTCTGCAATGAAGGGGGCTCCCTCCTGGGCACCCTGCTCAGGATGTTTCAGGGCACACTCCCACTCCATGACTGCCCAGCCGTCATAGTCGTACTGAGTGAGTTTGGAGAATATGGACATGAAGTCTACCTGACCATCACCAAGTGAACGGAATCTTCCTGCTCTTTCTACCCAACCCTGGTATCCACCGTAAACCCCTGATCTTCCGTTAGGATTAAACTCGGCATCCTTTACATGGAACATTTTGATTTTCTCATGGTAGATGTCAATGTGTTCCAGGTAGTCCAGTTGTTGAAGGACAAAGTGGCTGGGATCATATAGCATATTACAGCGGGTATGATTACCTGTAGCTTCCAGGAACCTTTCAAAGGTTACGCCGTCATGCAGGTCTTCTCCAGGATGTATTTCATAGCAGAGGTCTACTCCCACTGCATCAAAAGCATTGAGGATAGGTACCCATCTGTCAGCCAGTTCTTTGAAGCCTAGTTCCACCAATCCGGCAGGCCTTTGAGGCCAAGGGTACATATAGGGCCAAAGGAAGGCACCTGAGAAGGTTACATGGGCTGTTAGTCCAAAGTTCTCACTGGCTTTAGCCGCTAGCATCAGTTGGTTTACTGCCCACTCCTGTCTGGCTTTAGGATTGCCGTGGACTTCTTCCGGCGCAAAGCCATCAAACATTTGGTCATAAGCTGGGTGTACCGCTACTAACTGGCCCTGAAGGTGGGTAGACAGCTCTGTAATTTCTACGCCTGCATCTGCACAGATTCCCTTAATTTCATCTACGTAGGTTTTGCTTTCTGCCGCCAATTTGAGGTCTATGGCTCTGGAATCCCAGGTAGGTATTTGCACGCCTACGTAGCCAAGATCGGCTGCCCATTTACAAATGCTGCCCAGGCTATTAAAGGGAGCTTCATCTCCCAAAAACTGAGCAAGAAATATAGCGGGTCCTTTTATGGTCTTCATATGTTGTTGTTTTGTAATGATTGAATGGAAGAATTTTGAGTTTTGAATGACAGACAGTTTAAGCTTAGGCTTTCACTTAATCTTAAACTTACCTATCTCAGTGGTCAATCATAGGGAACCATTTTTGGTCAGATGCACTTGACTGAACCACGGTCTCCACAAAAGCCATTCCTCTTACGCCATCATCTACCATAGGAAAGTCCATGTCATATTCTCCAGGTTCTTCTCCAGCCAACTTAGCTCTTAATGATCTGGCAAAGTTTCTATAAATACTGGCAAAGGCTTCCAGGTAACCTTCAGGGTGTCCTGCGGGGATACGTGTATGTGCCTGTGCACGTGGGTGCAAGTCTCCTTTACCTGTTCTTAAGATTCTCTTAGAGTCCTGGTCTTTATAGATGAGGGTATTGGGCTCCATCTGATGCCACTCTAATCCTCCTTTCTCTCCATAGATTC
>JBCBKZ010000151.1:0-9720 GCA_038520955.1 Bacteroidota bacterium
CTTTCATACAGGGCTTTCAGAAAAAGAATGGAAGCATATCAGGCAGCAGGCGGTTATTCCTGTTGATTGGCAGACCTTCTTTAGAAATGAGGAGAAGATCAACAAGCGCATTGTCATTTTTACCTCCTTAGCTGTATAGCCTCCACTCAAGCAAGCAATTCATTTTTTTTCATTAAAAAAACAGGCCATTCGGTCCAAAACAGCCTATTTTTGGCTACAGGCCCTCATTTTATCTTTATTTTTCACAAGCTGCCATGTTAGAAATCAGTAGAAATGAAATAATATTTATGCATTTGGCGTAGATATAAAGAATGTTATGGATTATAGTATTTATTCTTATTGTTTAAAATAGAAAATACATTATCCACGTTTTGAATTAAAGCTTGGCACTTTTTCATACCCACTACTGCAAACTGTTATTTCCCTTTACTGACCAAGCTGAATTTTAGGAAAAGTAAGTTGTGAACGCGTTGTAAAGCTCTTTAACATAGACTTTCAACCACATTACAGTGAGGAGATTTTCACTGTAGGAAAACGAAGTTATGTCCATGAAGAACTATAAACTTCTCCTATTTTTATTACTGTTTGTTACGGTAATTTCTCCTCTTGCTCTAGCTCAATCCAATAATGGTTTCTCTTATCAAGCCGTCGCCAGAGACGCTGATGGCGCCCTTTTAACTGAAGAATCGATTACCATTGGTTTCCAAATCCGTAGAGGAACAGCCAATGGTATCCTGGTGTATGCAGAAACACATGATACCACCACAGACGTTTTTGGCGGTTTTAACCTAACCATAGGTGAAGGAATGCCTGTTTTTGGCATTTTCTCTTCTATCCGTTGGGGAGATGAAGATTATTTCATCACCACCTCTATTAATGGAGTGGATGCTGGTTCTGCAGCCCTAACCTCAGTTCCCTACAGTAAGCTGGCAACAGACATGGAAATGGACCAACTGACAGATGTGTCAATCGATACACCACAAGATGGTGAACTACTCGGTTGGGACGGATCAGCCTGGACCAATGTACCTTTTATCGCCAGTGGAGACCTTCGGGGAGACTTCCCGGGGCCTACCGTCGTTGCTATCCAGGGACTGGAAGTAGCTTCTGATATCCCTTCTAATGGTCAAGTCCTCGTTTGGGATGAAACCAACGAAAAATGGGAACCATCTACCATTACGGCTGATGGATCATTTGCTGCTGGTACAGGGATAGAATTAGATGGAAATGTCATCAAAAACATTGGGGATACAGACAGTACTGACGATGTAACCCTTACCACTGTTCCTGAAGGTGATGTTGCCGGAAGGTATGACAGTATGGTAGTGGCAGGAATTCAGGGCCATGACGTATCAGATACAGATCCTACTGACGGACAAATCCTGAAGTACAATGAAACTGCCTCTGCCTGGGAGCCTGCAGATGAAGCAGCAGCTTACACTGCCGGGTCAGGTATCAGCATTCTCTCAAATGTGATCTCCAATACTGGAGACCCAGATCCGGGGGATGATATCACCGAAACCACAACAGCTGGTGGAGATGTGAGTGGTACTTTCGATGCACTTTCTGTTACCAAGCTTAGAGGACAGGATATTTCTGTCAATGCACCGGCTGAAGGGCAGGTTCTCAGATGGGATGATACTGAATCTGAGTGGGTTCCGGGATCTAACGGACTATGGTCTGTAGGAGGAAATGCTGCTGCTACTTATCTGGAAGATGCAGAAATAGGTGCAGGAGATGCTTCTGATGGAGATTCTGAATACTTAAAAATTGATGGAAGTACTGCAGCCTGGTATGTAGGCGTAGAGAATGAGACTAATGCTGATTCTTCCGGCTTTTTCATCGGAAAAACATCTACAGATGAAGACGTATTCCATATCAGTGGTGCTGGAAAGGTAGGCGTTGGAACTAATAACCCTACCCATACACTACATGTCAAGCATCCTACTGGTGGAGGTTTTGGCGGTGGAAATGGCCTGGTCATAGAAAATGCCTCTACTGGAACTACCAAATGGCTATTCTATGCTAACCTGGGAGATCAACTTCAAGTGATTCCTTCTTCAGGTGTAGGAGGCTACTTCTCCAATGTAGATGGTTCTTATAACATACCTTCTGACGTGGCTCTCAAGACCAATGTGCTTTCAGTAGGATCAGTTCTTCCTTCCATCATGAAGCTGGAAGCCAAGACCTATGAATACAAGAAAAGCCTTGGAAACAAGAGTATAGGATTTATCGCACAGGACGTACAGAATGTCTTCCCTGAGCTAGTAAAGCAGATGAGTGCTGATAATGGCCTGTCTGTTCTGACACTTGACTATGCAGGCTTTGGGGTTCTGGCCCTAAAAGCCATACAGGAGCAGCAAGCTGTGATTGAAAAACAGCAGAAAACCCTGAATGCACTGGAAGCCAGATTACAAGCATTGGAAGCACGTCTAAACGAATAATCCTGTCATGAAAGGAGCTTTAATCGCAACTATCGGACTCCTTGTGATGGGGAGTACTGCCTTAGGGCAGAGTCTGGACCAGCAAGTGATGGCGAGTTCATCAGGGATGGTAGAGACAGACAGTGTTAAGTTGGTGTATACCATAGGCCAAGTGCTGGATGATGCCTTGGATAATGGAAGTATCACTCTATTATCTGGTTTTATCTCAGAAGGCGAGTTTACAGTAAGTGTAGAGGAAATACTGGTAGGCGTGGAATTCAAGGTTTATCCTAATCCCGCTTCAGAAGAAGTTAATCTACTGCTTACTACAGATAATAGACTCTCCCTGGAAGCAGACGTTATGAGCTTGAATGGACAGCAGATAGGCGGAACCTATAAAAAATGGGAGATGGCTGCTGGTGTAGAAGGCATTCAACGCTTTGACGTACGTAGCCTAAGCACGGGTACCTATGTGATACGATTGATATCATCTTCTTCTAAAGAAGTCCTGGAAACCTTCAAGTTTCAGGTCGTTAGATAGAAGTAAGACATACATAGTTTATATATGCTGCCTTCCCTCAAGGGAGGCAGTTTCTTTTTGGACAAATAGCTGCTGTAACTGAAGCCCATCCTTTTACGAATACCATGGTATCCTACATACTTGATAATAAATCTGACAGCATTTTTCATCCTCTACCAGATTCTTTCTTTCTGGCACAATTATAGTACTTAGATAATTCATGGATCAAAATTTACCTAATTGAATTGTACTACCCTAAACCAGGTAATAGCGTGATCATGAGAAGAATCTTGTTGTTTCTGTTAGTGAGTGCTGGAATAGCTCTTAAACCTGTCCATGCCCAGAAGTGGGAAGAGAAGTTGCAAAGCTTACGGAAGTCCCTGGATACCAAGGATGAGATGGTGAGCAAGAGCTGGGCTATGCGCCTTCAGCAAGAGTGGGACACAGTGAAATTGGAACAGACTGGAAAGAGATGGCCCCAGAGTAAACCATCCGCTCCACCTGCTTTACAAGGGGAGGATGATTCCCTAATTGAGAAAAGTATTCCCATTAAGATAGATGCTCCCCAAAAACTGGAGAGCCATAGAGTGGCTCCGGAGGAAAATAGTCCTAAATCTGTAAACTTTGATTACGTCCCCAGTCTCAGTCAACGTGAGAAAATGCTGCTCACTCGAGAACAGACCTATGGGTTTTTCGGGTCAGGTGTCTCAGTCAGATATGCCCCCGGACTTAAATTTACCATGGGTTCAGCTCCCTCAAAATTTGTAATTTCTCAAAAGTGGTCTCAACTCCAACGAGCCCATGGAGAACTGGTTCTGTTTCAGTTAATGAAAGAGGCCCAGGAGAGAAAGTTGAATGATTGGGGGTTTTGTCAATTGATTCACAAATCAGCTAAAAAACTTTATCCTACAGACGCAAATGCCCGCGCTCTGTATGAAATTTATATGCTTTCCAGAGCAGGCTACCTAAGTAGACTTGCCAAGGCCGGGAATAGACTATACGTACTCCTGCCTGTGAAGCAAACCCTGTATGGAGCTACTTACCTGAATGTAGAAGGGCAGAAATACTATGTGATGGATTTTGACGGAAAAGCTGTCAACGTATCCAAGGCCGTAGCTTTGAATCTAAATTATCCAAGTAGTAATGAGATGATAGACATGCGTCTTACCACCTTACCTGATGTAGGTACGCATGTATTAACCAGAAGACTCCGTTTCTCTTATCGTGGGAAGACTTATAATCTTTCTGCCAGAATGAATAAGAATCTGGTCCATTTCTTCTACTCCTATCCTACCACAGATTGGGATGTACAGTTGAGTATGCCAGCTTCAGAGCATGTGAGAAATTCTCTGGTAGCACAGCTAAAGAGAATTGTAAGAGGAAAATCTGAAAGAGAAGCTGCTAATATGATTTTACGCTTTGTGCAGACAGGGCTGAAGTATAAAACTGATGACCAGCAGTTTGGATTTGAGAATTACCTCTTTGCGGAAGAGACACTTTACTATGCCTACAGTGACTGTGAAGATAGGTCCGTTCTATATTCTTACCTGATTCAGGAAGTATTAGGTCTTGAAGTCATAGGACTAATCTTCCCTGGACATGCGGCTACCGCTGTGAAGTTCCGTTCTCAGGTTCCAGGTACTTACCTTACCTACAGAGGGAGAAAGTACGTAGTCTGTGATCCTACCTACATAAACTCTTCTGTAGGAATGATCCTGCCAGAAGTTCGCAATAAGAACACCCAGATTGTAAGTATATAAGAAATCCAAAAGCTCCATTTCCTTGGTGGAAATGGAGCCTTTATGTAGAGATAGGAAAAATCCCACTCTATAGGGAACTATAATTGGACTAAAAAAACTTGGATATTCTTAGCTGGATGAAGTCATCCTGCCTGAAGAAATAGGCTAGCTCCTGGATGCTCACATGTTCAAACAGTCGCAACTCCAATTCTGCCTTCCAGCTTTCTCCAAAGCGTCTGCTTCCCTCTGCACTGATAAAGCGGGTACTCTGCTCCAGGTCAAAAATGGCTCCTGCCAGCAGTTCTGTACTGCTTACATCATTAAGGGCAAAACGTGCCCCTACAAACACATCATTATCCAGGCTACTGAAGGTGAGTTCATCTCGGCTGTCATATAGGTATTCCCCTATCAAGCCTATGTCCAGGCCCGTAGAAGCGATATTCCCAAAGGTGTACTCAAAGCCTGCAGCCAGAGAAACAAAGTCCTGTAAATCTGCATAACGATATATCCCTTCCAACTTCCACAAAAAAGGCCCCGTAGTGGCTTGTACATCCAATCCAGTTTGGTGAATGACAGGATAAATCAATTGTAATTCTCCCGTGGTGGCATCTGCTCCCTGGAAAAGAGGTTCTCTGCCCGGGCCGTAGAAATAGGAGGTTCCTACATCAAAGGGCCCAAAGTAGTGAGACCACCTGAAGGCGAAGCCTGCATGCCATTCTTCTACATTGCTATCGAAACGGATATCCTCCTTTTCTATGACCTCAGAAAACCTAAACCGACCTCTTCTGGCCGGAAACTGTCTTCTTCTGGCATAGGGCAGGTAAAAGATATCGAATGTTCCCACGGTAGATAGATAAGAAAAGTGAACCATAGGCTGCCCCAATTTCTGCTCTCCATCAAAGCTCTCCACCTGGTCCGTTTGGTTAATGATATCCACCAGGTGGGCTGACTCTGTTACCCCCCAAAAGATTTTCTTGGCTCCAAAGCTTACTTCCCAGTCATTGGCTACGTACTGGTAATACAGTTCTCGTATATCAGCATGTGATCTGTTGTCATCAAACTGATCCCAGCGTCCAAAGAGGTGAGCTTTCAGGGTATGTGTACCGTCCTTCCAGCGTAATTCATATTCCGGCTCCGCAGCAATAGAAATAAAGTTTCTTTGCTGGCCGGGATAGGCACCATCATTGAAAAAAGTTCTGTTATCAAACTTGAGTTCTAACTGGAAGTCATATTCAGCATCACCATCCTCATCCTGCCCAAATAGAGTTACGGAGAATACAGATATGAAAAGCAGTGTGCTGATAAGTGTAAGTGGTTTCATAATAGTGGATTAGAGAAAAGGGGAAGAAATTCTCCTCCCCTTAGAAAAGTGTACTTGCTTAACTTCTCCTCAGACTATTCTGAGTGAAGTCAGCATCTGTCAGACCCGCATCAAACTGATAGTCATTAAATAGCAACTCAGTACTCTTTCCACTTTGGTGATTAGTCATGGTCATTTTGCCTGCTCGCCAGTGCTTGCCCAGATACTGCTTGTAATCATCATATGTGAGCGTTTTTAGGAGGGCATTCTTTCTATCGTAAAACTCTATTTTTTCCAGGCGATAGCCCTTACTGGGATTATACCACACAATTTGGCGGGTATAACCGGATTTAGCATCTACAGGATCTCTTTCTACTACCTGAGTAGACTCTCCATTAAAGGTGGCATCCTTGAGGTATTTGTAGGTGTACTTTTCTACTTCCTGTGAAGACAGATCTTCATAGGCGAACTCACTTCCCATGAAGGGGCCGGACTTATTATCAGAAGAAATACGCTTTACCCTTTTAATGGATGGCAGGTATAGCCACTGGTCGTCAGACCCTTCTTTATGCGTGAAGGTGAGGGTAGAAGTGCCCTTAACATCTCTGGGACTCTCAAAAGTAATCAAGGACTTGTCCCCATCAGTAGTAAGCTCCAGGGTTCTGTTGGACATGAGGCGCTCACTTACCTGTCCCTGCTTATTCTTCAGAATCATCTTCAGCTCTACTGAGCTACTTTTGAAGCCTTCGTCAGCCTTTTCCGCTGCTTTTGCTATGGAAAACCCTTTATCTGATGAGCTTTGAGCATTAGCTGGGGTGCTTATGAAAGCAGCAGCAACTAGCAAGAGAATGAATGGAATTACTTGGAATGATTTCATACTTATACGTTTTGGTGTATGTTGTTTAATGGATTATTGAGTTACGCCTTGCAGTTGGGTTCCAGATGGGACAGACCCTCCGGAAGAAGACTTGCCACCTATGACCAGCAGTAGGGCTGGCAGCATGAGGAAATCCAGGATTAAAGCCAGGGTGATGATGATGGCGGTGATTTTAGCCATGCCGGAGTTCATCAGAAAGCTGGATTGTGCCAGAATGATGAACCCGCTAATAAGCACAAAGGTGGTTACCAGCAAGGCTTTTCCTACCGTAGAGAAGGCATATCTAACGGCCTGTTCATGAGAAGCATTTTGCTCCCTTCTGGCTCGCAGGTATTTGGAAAGGAAGTGTACGGTATCATCCACAATGATGCCCAAGGTCATCCCAAACACGATGGCAATCCCTACATTTATCACCCCACTCACCATGGCCCATATTCCGAAACCTACAGCTATGGGTGCCACATTTGGGATGATACTTAGTATGCCGTACTTGACACTTCTAAGGGCCAGAATGAGGCAAAGTGAGATCAACACTATGGCCAGAATAGAACTGGTGATCATGCTGTTTACCTGTCTTCTGGATAAGTGAGAGAAGATAAGGGTGGCACTCGTCCCACTGGTATGCATGTATTCCGGTGCATTTTCTACCAACCAATTCTCTGCCCGCTCATTAAAGGCGATCATTTCATTGCTGGACAGATTCTCTACTGTAGCAGTTACCCGAGTTTCTGATTTGTCTACATTGATCTGGTTATTCAGGTCCAGCCCAAATGGTAGGGATAACTCATACAGCAGTAAGAACTGGGCAGCTTCCTCTCTATTCTCAGGTATTTTGTAGTAAGAGAGACTGTCCCCATGCATGGATTTGTTTACCCGCTTGGCTACCTCAGCATAGGAGTTTACATGAATGATCTCCGGCTGTTCATATAGCCATTCTTCAAAGGCATATAGCCTTTCCAGGTACTTAGGATTATTTACCCCGCCACTTTCTCCAGCTCCCAGGGAGTACTCTATATTGTAGATCCCGGTAAGCTTATCACTGATGAAGTCAGTATCAGTTCTGAAGGCAATGGACTCATCAAAGTAATCGATGAACTCATCATTCAGGTCGTTGTTGACGGCCAGTAAGGAGATTCCGATGACGGCGGCAGCACTTCCCCAGAGGACAGCATGTCTGTTTCCGATGACAAAGTTGGCTAGCTTATCCAGAAAAGGTAGAGCAGCTTCTTTCTCCGGTCGTTCTTCTTTCACCTTTACTTTTACCGGGAGAATAGCCAGTAGTGCCGGAAGAGAAGTAATGGAGAACAAGAAAGCAGCTGTCATCCCTATGGCAGTGATATTTCCTAAATCATGGAAAGGAGGGACGTCACTCAGGTTCATGGTAAGGAAGCCAAAAACCGTGGTAAGGCTAGTGATGAAAACGGGCATGAAATTCAGCCGGATACTTTCTACTATGGCTTCACGCTTAGTATGGCCCTTTCTCATATACTGAAGGAAAGTGATGAGCAAGTGGATACTGTCTGCCACGGCTAATGTGAGGATAATGGTAGGAGCTGCTGCTGAGGGAGGAGTCAATTTAATCCCCAACCATCCTGTAGCCCCCATAGCTGCCATAATGGAAAAAATGATGACTACCAGAGAAACTACAGTGCCCATCACACTTCTGGTGGTTAAGAAAATTACCACCAAAATGACGAGAAACATAAGAGGGATAAGGGTACTTGAATCACTTTGAGAAGCCTCAAAGAAGGCTCCATTTAACATGATCATACCAGACAGATGTGTTTTGATCCCTGGGTACTTAGCTTCCAGTTCCTGGGTAATCTTTCTGGCGTGAGCTATCACCTGATTTCCTTCTGTGATGTCCTCACCCGGAAGCTTGACGGTAATATTTACAGCCCCTATGCTTCCGTCTTCATTAACGAGTCTGTGTATGAGCAAGGGTTCGTTAGTGGCAATCTCCTTAATCTCAAAGAGTTCTTCATCTGTCTTGTCTTGCGCATTTTCTACCAGATCATCCACATAGAGATCATCCTCTACTGCCTTGGTATGTTGGAAATTGGTGATGGCGTCTACACGTGAGGAAAATGGCGTTTGCCAGGCAGAATCAGTAAGTTCTTCCATGGCTGCCAGGTTTTCCCGGGTAAACATATTGCCGTTTTCAGGCTCCAGGACGATGAATACATTGTCATCCTTGGTGTATTTGGCCTGAAGTTCATCAAATGCCTGAAGCTGGGGATTTTCTTCACTGAAGAAAACATGGTAATCGCTGTCAAAGGCGATGAACTGACCACCGCTCCCTAATCCCATAACCAGCAGAATAGAAGTGAGCAATACTGGCCAACGGTATTTGATTACCCATCTGGCATATTTGGCCGGAAATGATTCCGACTGTGCATCTTGTAAATTCGGTTGAGAAGACATAATCGTGATAGATTGATTAACTACAGATAGTTTCTTTCAAGGGGTGTTTATTCTTAGGCCACAGTAAGAGGCAAGCATAAAAAAAGACGACCCAAAAGAACGTTTCGAACGAATTCGTATTTTAGTCGATAAACGTCGACTGTTGCAAAACGTTTCGAATTTTTTCGTATTTCGGTCGAAAAAATGTAAAATTTTTTTTAGCAAGAATATATCCCTCTGAGGATCAGCTGGATAAGATTTGGGAGGTTGTTGATGGTTTCTTCGTAGTTCTCCTCTAGCATAGCGGACATGTACAGGCCTCTGAGAAGATTAGCGATCAGGGTAACAGTTTGTTCGAAGCATTCTTCCGTTTCACAAACCAGCTTCCCTTTTTCAAACTCGCCATGAAGAATGTCTTTAATGGCAGCATGCTCATACTGGACTACAATCAGTTTGAG
>JBCBKZ010000152.1:0-9713 GCA_038520955.1 Bacteroidota bacterium
ATGATCAGCATAAGCCAAGTGTCTAAATCCTACGGATGGAAACCTGTCCTGAATGGGATCAACATGAATCTGGAAAAAGGGAAGATCTATGGAATCATCGGCAAGAATGGAGCTGGCAAGACCACGCTGTTTGACTGTATCTCGGGTATCTCCTCTTACAAGGGCACCATCACATCAGAATTTGACGGATTAAGATCCCATACCGGATACCTTCAAACCGTTCCTTACTTTATGCCTTTCATGACTGGAAAGGAGTACCTCCAACTCCTCTGTCAGGCAAGAGGACTTACTGAAATAGATTATGATCAGCAGAACATATTCAATTTACCTCTTCACCAATTTGCTACGACCTACTCTACAGGCATGCAAAAGAAACTGGCATTTCTGGGAATCCTCCTGCAGCAGAATGAGTTTTTCCTCCTGGATGAGCCTTTTAACGGAGTGGATATCCAAAGCAATTTACTCATCTCCGAAATCCTCAAGGTGCTGAGAGACAAAGGTAAAACGCTTCTGATCTCCTCACACATATTCTCCAGCATAAGCGAATTAGCTGATGAAATTCTCTTATTAGAAGAGGGCATCATATCAAAGAGAATTTTACCGGAATCCTTCCGTAATCTCCATGAAGAATTGAAAGAAGACTTACTGACTAATCAGCTAAGCCTTTTACAGATATAAGCTCACGTTCTACATTAATCAATCCCCTGATGTCGATACCTCTTTCGGGTACAAAAGCTGCCCCCGCATGATCTTGAAAGCAACTCTTCCAGCTTGTTTCCTATGAACTATGCAATCAATTCTACTTCCCCACCTTTCTTAAATCAAGGGTATAAGGATATTCAGGATCAGGAGGTATGGTATTAACCGTAACATTCTCCTGAATCTCGTGTGTAGTAGACACATATCGTAGGCCTACATTGGCGGCATTCCCCTGGGATTTGATTTGTTCCACGGCCTTAGGCGTATGGTTGTACTCCCAGAAACGATTGGTCCTACGAGCCTCAGCCTCAAAGCTATTGACAGGGAAGGTATCATAGTTTCTTCCACCAGGGTGTGAGACATGATAGGTACATCCACCTATGGACCTGTTGTTCCAGGTATCATACACATCAAACACTAGAGGTACATCCACCCCTATGGTAGGATGCAAAGCAGAAGGAGGGTTCCATGCTTTATATCTAATGGCCGCTACATACTTACCGGAAACACCTGTTTCTGTCAAAGGGACATTCGTCTGATTACATAATAATTGGTATCTCTCCGGTTGCAGGCCTTCTACTGTTACTTCTATTCTTTCTATTGAAGAATCCACAAACCTGGCCGTACCAGAATTGCTCATTTCTTCTCCTAAGACATTCCAGGGTTCTATGCCAGCACGTATGAGAAGCTTCACATCTCCCATATTCACCTTCCCCAGAATTGGGAACCTAAACTCAAAGAAGGGCTCCAGCCAGGCTAGCTGAAAGGCTACCCCATGCTCATTCAGGTAGTCTACTACTTCCGCCAAGTCTTCCTTCACAAAGTGATAGATCAGAAATTTATCATGCAGAGCTGCTCCCCAGCGTACCAACTTCTTTTTGTAAGGATTCTTCCAGAATACAGCTGTTAAAGCTCTGATCAATAGCAACTGTGTCAGACAAAGCTCCTTATGTGGAGGCATATCAAATCCCCGCATCTCCAAAATCCCCAGTCTTCCCGACTGTGAATCGGGGCTATACAATTTATCTATGCAGAATTCTGCCCTATGAGTATTCCCGGTAATGTCAATCAGCAGGTTTCTGAATAACCTGTCCACTATCCATGGTGGGGGATTTTGCTGTCTATCCAGCTCCCTGAAAGCTATTTCCAGCTCATATAGCATGGATTGCCTGCCTTCATCTACTCTGGGCGATTGGCTGGTAGGTCCTACAAAGGCAGAAGAAAAGAGGTAGGATAAGCCTGGATGGTTCTGCCAGAAATTCACAAAGCTCCTTAGCAAGTCGGGCCTTCTTAGGAAAGGGCTTTCCACCGGCGATTTACCGCCTAAGGTGATATGGTTTCCGCCACCAGTCCCTGTATGCTTCCCGTCCAGCATAAACTTCTCCGCTCCCAGCTTACATTCTCTGGCTAGTTCAAAAAGGGTATCGTAATTCTGGACAATGGTTCGCCAATCTGAGGCCGGATGAATATTCACTTCTATCACACCGGGATCAGGGGCTACCACCAGCTTGGTCATCCTGGAATCATAAGGCGCCTGATAGCCTTCTAAAATAATGGGGGTCTCTAGCTCCTTAGCTACTTTCTCTATACTTGCGAGTAGGTCCAGGAACATCTCCATGGTTTCCACAGGCGGAAGGAAGATGTATAGTTTACCTTCTCTCACCTCTGCACTCAAAGCCGTTTTTATGGTCTGTATGTAGTGTGTAGGTTGAAAAGATTCTTCTGCATTCTCTGGAGGTACAGAAGCAGCTATCTCATGCTTGCCGCCTGCTCTGGTTCCAATTTTTGTATTGACTACTTCAGGACTTGTCAATTCTCCCTCTTGATTCAGCGGACTTTCTTCTCTAAGAACCGTTTTTTGCTTGGGAGACATGTATGCGAGCCTATCCAAAGGAAGCCTTAGGCCTATGGCAGAATCTCCAGGAATCAGGAAAAGCTCATTTCTGGAGAATTCCCAATAACAGCTTGCCCAGGTCTTCTGGCTGTGGTCCCATTGAAGCGGCAGTACATACCCCACAGCATCAGAGATGCCTTCTTCCAGCAACTCCGCCAACTTCTTTCTTTCCGGTTTATCTCCGGCAGGTACTTTGAGAGGATCTATATTCACTGGTAAGTTGCCTGCTTCCCATAGAAAGTAGAAGGCATCTTCATAGGCGGCCTTTACATTTTGCTCGGCCACCCCCAGGTAAAAAGCCAGCTTCTTGAGAAAGTTCCCAGCTATTTCGGGGTTCAGCTCATAATCCAGATGTGGATCTGCCCAAAGGGTAGGATCACTCCATGTGGGTAGTCCGTCCTTTCTCCAGGAGAAGGCATACTGCCATCTGGGCAAAGGTTCACCCGGATACCACTTCCCATCCCCCATATGCACAAATCCATTGGGCCCAAAATGGTCTTTCAACTTCATGGCCAGATCAAAGGCTTTCTTACGCTTATCCTCCCCGTCAGCAGCCTCATTCCACTGCTCTGACTCCATGTCCTCTGCTGACACAAAGGTGGGCTCGCCTCCCATGGTCAGTCTGACGTCTCCCTCCACCAGCATCTGATCTACCTGATCTCCTAAATGAAGTATGCTCTTCCACTGATTTTCTGTATAGGGCTTGGTTACCCGAGGCTGCTCCCAAATCCTTTCGACTACATTGGTGTAGGAAAAGCTTACCTGGCAGGGTTCTGTCATCCCACTTACCGGAGCAGCACTGATAGGATCAGGCGTACAGGCTAGGGGGATATGTCCTTCCCCAGCAAACAAGCCAGAGGTAGCATCCAAGCCTACCCAGCCAGCTCCTGGAAGGTAGACTTCTGCCCAGGCATGTAAGTCTGTAAAGTCTTCTTTGGGTCCCTCAGGCCCTTCCAAAGGCTTCTGGTCGGCTACCAATTGTACCAGATACCCAGACACAAAACGAGCAGCTAATCCCAAATGCCTGAATAGCTGTACCAGCACCCAGGCAGAATCTCTACAAGACCCTATGGCTCTTCCCAGGGTTTCTTCACAAGTCTGTACCCCCGGTTCCATCCTAATGGAATAGTTGACGGCCTGATTTATCTCCTGGTTAATCTTGACCAGATAATCAACGGTAGAGGCAGGTTGAAAGCCTTTGGCTTTTGCTACAAATTCAAGCAGCCTCGGACCGGCTTCAGTTACCTCCAGATAAGGCGCCAGTTCTTTTTCCAATTGAGCGTCATACTGGAAGGGAATTTTCTCTGCATATTCTTCCAGGAAGAAATCAAAGGGATTGATGGTAACTATGTCCACTATCACCTCTACCGCTATCTCAAAGGACTCCACTTTCTCCGGGAATACGATTCTGGCTTGATAATTTCCAAAGGGGTCCTGCTGCCAGTTAATGAAATGATTTTTGGGGAAAACATTCAGGGAATAGCCTCTAATGGGATTCCTGGTGTGGGGTGCAGGACGCAACCTGATCACCTGTGGGGAAAGAGTTACCAGCCTGTCATAATGATATCCGGTACTGTGCTTAATGGCTACCTGAATGCCCATATCTCTTCGATTCGGTTTAGGCCGTAAAAATGAGAAAGTTTTATGGTATTCAGAAATTAGGGAGGAGGAAATGAAATGTTTTGATTAGATATCTGGTTCATTTCAAAAAGATGGAAAATATTAGTGGAATTATATGTTTTTTTCCACATATTTGCCCACAAGCTGTAACGCTCCATCCTACATGTCATGACTACGCAAAATGAGCTTTTTAACTCCTATGAGGTTCCTCAGGGCCTTTTGGATGAGGTGTATACAAAATTCGATAATTCTTTCTCAGATTATACCCTGATTAAAGACCTCTTTCACTCACTTAGTTCCAAGGATTTCCAGCAACTTAATGAGTACGCCAAGCTGTCCTTTATGAATCAAGGCATTACCTATGCCGTTTATAATGAGTCCAGCCATGGGACAGAGAAGATCTTTCCTTTCGATCTTTTTCCAAGAGTCATACATCATGAAGAATGGGCCAGCCTAGAGCAAGGGTTAGTACAACGGAACCTCGCCCTCAATCTATTCCTAAAGGACGTTTATGGCCATCAGCAGATTCTCAAGGATAAAGTTATCCCGGAAGTTCTGGTCAAATCCTCCCCTCACTACTGTGAGTTTATGCAGGGTTTCTCACCAATAGCAGACATCTTTTGCCATATTTGCGGCACTGATCTCATCAGGCATAATGATGGTAACTTTTATGTTCTGGAAGACAATCTTAGATGTCCTTCAGGCGTAAGTTATGTGCTTTCTAATAGAGAGACCATGCGCAGGACGCTTTCTGACGTATTTCGTACCATGTCTGTAGAAGCGGTAAACCACTATCCGGCTATGCTGCTACAGATGTTGCAGTCTGTATCCCCCCAATCTGATGATGAGCCCTACTGTGTGTTACTCACACCTGGCCAGTATAATTCTGCCTACTATGAGCACTCCTTTCTGGCTCAGTATATGGGCATAGATCTGGTAGAAGGAAAAGACCTTTATGTAGAAAATGAAATAGTATACCTCAGAACTATTCGTGGACCTCAAAAGGTTGATGTCATCTACAGGAGAGTAGATGATGCCTTTATGGATCCGGATGTGTTTAGAGAAGATTCAGTACTAGGTGTAAAAGGAATCATGAAAGCTTATCTAGCAGGAAATGTTACGCTGGTGAACGCCCCCGGAACCGGTGTATCAGATGATAAAGCTATCTGTTCCTTCGTGCCTGATATGATCAGGTATTACCTCAAGCAAGAGCCCATCATCCAAAATGTTCCCACTTACATCTGTGAGAAGAAAGAAGATCTCACCTATGTACTGGAACATCTGTCTGAGCTGGTAGTCAAACCAGTGGATATGTCAGGCGGTTATGGAGTTATGGTGGGAGACCAGCTAAGCAAGAAAGAGTTGTCGGATTTAGCAGAAAAGATTAAAGCTAAGCCCAGAAACTTCATTGCTCAGCCCATCATGAGGTTATCTGTGCACAGCACTTATATTGAAGAAAACAAGAGTTTTAGACCCAGACACATTGATTTACGGACCTATACCCTTTTGGGTAAGGATCAGCATTTTGTCTTGCCAGGGGGACTTACACGAGTAGCCTTGAAAGAAGGAAGTCTGATCGTTAATTCTTCTCAAGGAGGAGGTTCTAAGGATACCTGGGTAGTATCTAATTAACCACGCATATGCTCTCTCGTGTAGCAAACTCCCTTTACTGGGTAGGAAGATATATTGAAAGATCCGAGAACTTAGCCCGCTATCTTAGGGTTCAGTACTTCTCCATCCTGGACGCTCCCATGAGTCAGAATAAGGATTTTATTCTGAAGTCCATTCTCACCATGTATGGAATGGAGTTTGACCAGGAGGAACTGGTAAATGAACAGGAAGTATTGGTAGAAGTGGGCCTGAATGCAGAAAATCCTATCTCCCTGTTATCTACAGTTTTTGCGGCACGTGAGAATGCAAGGAGTGTGAGATACATTATCTCCTCTGAACTCTGGGAAGTGATCAATCAGTACTACCTATTCGTGAAGGAATACGACAAAAGCTTCTTCAAAACCAGAGGGCTTTTTGACTTTACCTTCACCGCTACCAAGCATTGTTCCATCGTAAGGTCTTATCTGGATCACACTCTTCTTCACGATGATATATGGGTGTTTATAGAGCTTGGGATTTACCTGGAGCGTGCAGCCCAGATAGTAAGAATCCTCAGATCCAAGCTACATGACATAGCCGTGTTAACAGAAGATGGAGGAAATATTCCCCTGCTGAGATATCAATGGACCATTACCCTGAAGGTCCTGGAAGCCTTTGATGTGCACAGGCGGATTTACAAAAAGCCTCAGACGCAGCACACCGTTATAGAATTTCTCACCTCAAATGCCCAGTTTCCCCGTTCAGTAGCTTATAACCTGAAGAAGGTACATGAGCTGGTTTCCCAACTAAATCAGTCTACCAAATCAGGAGAGCAACTTCTGTTCAAAGCGGGTAAGCTTTCCAGTCATTTTCAGTACCTGGAGTATGGAGAAGTGAAAGATGAACTACTCACCTTCCTGGATAAGTCTCTTAGCCGTATTTATGAGTTAAATGTGATGATAGAGGAAGAATATTTTAATTCCATTTCCTAGCTTTCACACAAATAGCTTTATCTTTGTATTCTCACTTGACTAAACTGCTCATTTTATGACCTATTGTTTGGGGATCAAGGTAAAAGACGGACTGGTAGCCATTGCAGATACACGCATTACCTCTGGTTCTGAAACCACTACAGCCAAGAAAATTTCTATTCATAACAGAGGAAAAAATACCCTTTTTCTCATGACCTCAGGACTAAGATCCATTAGAGATAAGGCTGTCACCTATTTTGAAGAGATTCTGGAGAAAGAGCACCTGGATTTCGACAAGATGTATAAGGTGGTCAACGCCTTTGGAGAGCAGCTAAGGAGAGTGGCAGCAGAAGACAAAAAAGCACTAGCTGAATCTGGTCTGTTCTTCAATCTATATTCCATTGTAGGTGGGAAGCTGGAGAATGACAAGGAGCATAAACTATACATGCTGTATCCGGAAGGAAACTGGATTGAGATCATGGAAGCTACCCCCTTTGCTATCATAGGGAATTCCGGCTATGGGAAACCTATTCTCAATAGAGTGCTTACCTATGACTCTTCTCTTGAATTTGCGGTAAAAACGGGCTTTCTCTCCTTCGACTCTACACGCGTAAGTGCTAATGACGTGGGGTACCCCATAGACGTAGTCATCTTCAACGAGAAGAATGATGTCATGACAGAAAAACGTTTTGATGAGGATGATACGGGAGATATAGCCGAGTTCTGGGCAGATAGATTAGGAGAACTCATCAACCAAATTCCTGACGACATAGCAGCGGCCCTATTACAGGAACCGCTTAGTCCCAACAAGACGCTACAGGCGCAGCAACAACAGCAGCAGTAGTAGTTTTTTCCTGCCCCACTATTGAAATAGTGCGCTCATAAACCAAAATATATATTGACTGTCCATAAAACAGGTAGAGCCGCGATGCATCGCGGCTCTACAGCTATATTTTTAGAGGAAATGAACGAACGCTACGTCAATACCACCAACTTTCCTTTAGCCTTATTGGCTTCCATATGTGTATGGGCTGCTACAATCTCATCCATTTGGAACACCTTGTCAATGTTGATCTTGATGAGGCCGGCGGAAATATCATCCAGGAATTTCTGCAGCCCTTCCTCCGGTAAGTTATCTGCATCTCCGCCATAGGCGGTGAGTCTCACCAGATTAGGCAGATCCATAAAGGGCTGGAAGTCATCCATGATCCATTCATTTCCCAGTATACCTGTCTGACACACAATTCCTCTAGGCTTGGTACACTTGAGAGAATCCCTGAGTGTCCTGGTTCCTATCAATTCCAGTACTTTGTCTATCCCTTTTGGATGGTGGTCCCAGATTTTTTCTTCCAGCTCTCCATCATCTATAAGCACTTGATCTACCCCATTCTCCATGAGCGCTTCTCTTTTGTGCTCGGAACGGGTAGTAGCTATCACATAGGCTCCCATTCTTTTGGCTATCTGAGCCGACATCATCCCCACAGAAGAAGTGCCTCCTCTAATCAGTAATTTCTCACCTGCTTTCAGTTCCAGGGCATCTTCCAAAGAACCGTTGGCCGTTTGAAACATTTCTGGTATGGCACCTAGTATTTCCCAACTTAGATCACTAGAGAAAGCTCTTACTATTCTCTCAGGAACCAGGGTAAACTCTGCATAGCCTCCATCATACAACCTTCCCATACCGCCCATAATAGCCACTACCTGCTGGCCTTTCTCCCATCTCCCTGAGGGGCATTCTTCCACCACCCCAGCACACTCTATACCTAACACCCTGGGATAGGTAAAATCAGGTGTATGTCCTTGTCGGGTGTACATCTCTGATCTGTTCAGGCCAAAGGCTTTTACCCGTATTAATACTTTTCCATGTTCGGCTTTAGGGATGGGTCTTTCTTCCAGTTTGAGTACTTCCGGCCCACCGGGTTCGTGTATGATGATTGCTCGCATAAAATTGAGATATATAAAAGCCTAATTTGCTTAAAAAGCCAGAATATTCAAGCAAAGAAAGAGATAAATCAACACTTCTCTTTGAATTTTAAAACAAAAAAACCCGCTTCTAAATGAAGCGGGCTTAAATCTATATTTTGACGTATCTATGGCTGTAAGAAGAAATGAATTAGATGGAGGGTTCTCTTACAGCTTCTTTCTTAGTAGCTGCACTATTCTTTCTGAATCTGCCCAGAATATACTCCATTTGCTTACCTCCGGCCTCTCTTCCGCCTAGCCCAAATGCAAGAGCCACAGCCACAGCAATGGCGCCCAGTGTCAAGCCGAAGGCCATGTTCACAATGTCATTAGCAATGCCCATGGTTCTCAGAGAGATGGCTAGGAAAAGACCAAGAATAGCAAATCTGGCGATAGAGGCCATAAAAGCACCGTCTTGTCCCTGAGCGAGAGATCTACTGGCAATATTGGCCAGGAAGTTTCCAAGCACCATAACCAGCAATCCAAAGAAAATCTGACCGGACATCACAAACATGTCATTCAAAATGTCTGTAAGCTGAGTAAATCCAAGCTGTTCTACTCCCGTCAGCACTCCCAGGAACATGACAAAGAAGAAAGCCAGATTAGCTAACAGTTGAGAAAGTTGCTGTTTTTCTCCAATTACCTTTCCAAGGTTTAGCTTCTTAGAAAGGGTATCTGCCCCAAAAGAATGTAACAGATCCTTTAACAAACTGGTGATAAATCTTCCTCCTACATAGAATGCTCCGATGATTATAGCAGCAGCAAGAATATTAGGAATGGCATTCATGAAATCTCCTAACATAGCTTTAGCCGGATCAGCAATACTATGTAGCTGAAGAGTATCCAGGGAAACAATTAGGACCGGGATAAATACCAGAATAAAAACTACTCTTTTGGCTATATCTGTCAGGTTAATGTTAGAAGAAACACCCGCCTTGGCAGATAGTCTGCTGACAGCATTGCCAGTTAGATTTACC
>JBCBKZ010000153.1:0-9668 GCA_038520955.1 Bacteroidota bacterium
TACGATACCCTAACTCTACCGTTTGTACCTTTTCTGGTTGAATAGGGTCTATATCAAACCTTTGAATCAGACCTACATCCAGATTACTATCAAAATATCTGGCCAAAGAGGCAGTATCTATGATCTGCTGAAATCCATTCAAATTTCCTAATAGAGTGGCAGTTCCTACATCGTAATCCAGGTACTGGTCAGCCAGGGTTGGATTTCTGATGGCGGAAGAAAAGGAAACTCTCAGCACATCATTTTCGCTAAGCTGGTAAACGGCAGAAACTGCTGGAGAAAAAACAAAGTCAAAGTTCTCGTTTTTATCCATTCTTAAGGTAGCACTTAAGGTCAGGTTTTCTGCCAGCACTTTTTTCTGAACGCCACCATACACACCAAATTCGAAGTTGGTGATGCTTGTGCTGTCCGTATCACTAAAGATGGTCCCGTCAGACTCAGGTGCGTATAAACGGGCATTAGCCCCTACTCTTATATCCGCAAAGGCAGGGTTAAACATATACTCTCCATGTACATGGTACAGTTTGGATCGGTCTACCAGTCGTGTTCCTCCTGCTGTTAAAGGCGAAGAGGTGATTTCATTAAGTGCTTGATTAAATTCTGCTGTACCAGGCACAAGACGAGGAATCGCACCAAAACCGATCTGGGAGTCTGCAAATTCTCTGGTTTCTTGATGCCATTGAGTTAGGAGTGCCTGATTAGCATCCAGAATCTGATCAGCCGTTTCAAAATCATAAGAGATGGTTGGGAAGAGAATGATTTCGGGGAAGGGTCTACCATCAGGATCTTTTAGCTCTTTCACTCTGGGGACAACATTAGATCTCCAGTAAGTTCTATATTGTTCACTCCACTCATTGTCATCCAGAGATCTTTCCTGAAGACGCAAGGCAGTGAATACGGCATCATAAGAGTCTCCAGCATCTTCCCCGGTAGCATAAGCTCTCAGGAAGAATTTTCCTTCTTTTTTAACTTCTACTCTTCCCTGATAAAAATCGATATTTTTCAGACTGAATCGGTTGTCTCCTTGCAGAACGGTAGTTCCATTGGCATAAGAACCAGACATGATAAACTCCACGTCATCTTTAATCTTGTAATGAAGGGCTGCGGCCAATTTTAGGTTACGTGTATCATAGTCTACTAAATCGCGTTCTTCATAACCCGTTCTAAACCACCTTCTAAGTCCAGGAACGTCTATTTGATCCTGGCGGCTAAGCGCATTATTTCTACCATCAGTTGTATTTTCATCTCCGTACCTGTTTACCGCATCATATCCTCCAGGATTATCCAGTCCAAAGCCTACACCGTCTACAGGATCCAGGTTATCAGCCTCCCAATCGTCTACACTTAGGTAGAAAGCGTTAATCTTGAAAGCGAATTTATCTTTCCCTGCCTTATTTTTAAAGACCTTTGCATAACGGAGGGCTATTTCACCCAGATTACGTTCCCCTACTTTGGCAGAAACGGATAACCCTCTGTGTACAAAGGGATTTTTCGTTTTCATGCTGATCACCCCGTTAAAGGCATTGGGTCCATAATAAGCTGAACTGGCACCTACTATCAGGTCTACCTGTTCTACGTCAAGATCAGAAGCACCTAAAAAGTTACCCAGGGAGAAGTTTAGTCCTGGAGACTGGTTATCCACTCCATCAATGATCTGGAGAGATCTCACGGGTGCGGCACTGTTGAATCCACGGGTGTTGATCACCTTAAATCCTATACTAGCAGCTGTAAGGTCCACCTCTCTTAGGGCGCCCAAGCCATCATAAAAGTTGAGGGAAGGGGTTTCCTTGATCGCATTAATACTCAAAGATTCCATGGTGAGAGCAGCCTGCTTCTTTTTCTCATCCAGTGTGGAAGTAATCACTACTTCTTCCACGCTATAGCTGTCTGCACTAAGTTTGAGTTTGAGTTTTTTATCAAAGGTGGTTACCTCCTGGCGCAGGGTATCGTAGCCAAAGTAAGTTACTACAAGTGTAAATGGGGGATTGGAGGGAGCATTAATGTTGAAATTTCCGCTGGCGTCCGTCAGGCCTCCTGCCCTGGCGCCTTCAATGATCACTCTGGCTCCTACAAGAGGGGTGCCTTCCTGATTATCACTTACTGAACCTGTAATCACACCCTGTCCAAAAGTGTAGGTACTCATCCATACTAAACAAATAGTAAGGAGGTACTTCAGACCGGCTTTTTGCCCGGAAGTAAAAAACTTTGCCATGGAATAGTAGTATCTGTAAGTAGTCGCTTAAACAGTAATTAATTAGTATAATAGAATAGCCACCCTATTTTGAAATAGAATAGCAATAAAATATACAAATTAAATAGAAGTTTTTACCCTTGATGAGAAACGAAAGTACTTAAGATTCCAATAATATCCTACCCATTTGTTTGAAATAAAAGTCTGAAACCGAGTGGGAAAATTTAGTACTCTTTTAATCACTAAGTCAGAACATTACCTCAAAAAAGGCTCAACCCAAATGAATTTTTACAACTACTCATACATATACCTTTTTTACTATAAATCCTCAGCTGGATAGGGTCCATGATTTTATGGATTATCAGCCTCATATATACATTCTCTTTTCCGATTCGTAATGGGAGTGTTTAGCGTGACATATAGTAGCGAATATTCTCACCAATGCATTCCACACTCCTATTGTGGAAGGTTAATGGATTTGGGAGAGAAAACGTCAATCCTGCTGCCTCCAGAAGCATATTTAGTGGCCTGATTTGGAATATTTCATGGAATTGGATAGGATTTCCTGCAGAAATAACAATATTGTAAACGATCCTAAACGTTAATGTTGTTATGAAATGGTCGCTGTATTTGGGCAAGCTCTCCGGAGTGAAGCTCTTTATTCATTGGACGTTCCTCATTTTGATAGCCTGGATTCTCATCTCCCAAATTTCTCAGGGAGTAGCATGGCAAGACAGTTTGTGGACGGTAGGATTTGTGTTAGCAGTATTTGGATGTGTTACCCTCCATGAGTTAGGGCATTCTTTTGCAGCAAAAAACTACGGAATTGATACACAGAACATCACCCTTCTTCCTATAGGGGGCATGGCCAGCCTGGAAAGCATACCTGAAAAACCTAAAGAAGAATTAGTAGTGGCCCTGGCAGGTCCACTGGTGAACCTGGTGATTGCAGCGGGCTTATTTATGATACTGTTACTCTCAGGACCTGAACTGAATACGCTGGCCTTAGATAATCTAAATAGCGAGAACTTCCTGCCTAATCTAATGACCGTAAATGTCTTCCTGGTCCTTTTTAATCTTATTCCTGCCTTTCCTATGGATGGTGGACGAGTCTTAAGGGCTCTTCTATCTATGAAACTTCCTAAGCTGACGGCTACGCGCTGGGCTGTAGGCATAGGGCAGGCATTCGCCATAGGGTTTGTCTTCTGGGGCTTATTCAATAATCCCTTTCTCATATTCATTGGAGTATTCATCTTTTTAGGAGCTCAGGCAGAGTTAGGGGTAAGTACTACTGATTCTTTATTAAGCGGTGCTACGGTAAGAGAAATAGTCATGAAAGAGTATACCCCAATAAGTCCAGGGAATAGCCTCTCTCAAGCGGTGGAGGTATTATTGAATGGGCAGGAATCTCACTTCGTGGTAGTGGAAAAAGGAAGTGTGGTAGGAACGCTATCTAAAGCAGCTATCATTAAGGGCCTACAGATGTATGGGCAGAATAGTCCTGTGGATCAGGTGATGAATCATCAAATTAAAAAAGTCCAACCAGATACGCCTGTAGAGGAAGCCCTTACTTACCTGAGAAAAGGAAATGTTGACCTGTTGATGGTCTATGAGGGAGCCACATTTCTGGGGATACTGGACCATGAAAATATCAGCGAATATATGCTGGTGAAATCTGCTATTTCTCAGTCTGATTCCTAAAGGAGAACTTCCTTTCTTAAATCTCCTGTAGGATTCAGATTTTTCCCTTAATTTGCGCCCAAAAGTTACCATATGCCCATACCTGAATTTAACAACCTAAGCGAACAAGAAGTAGAATTCCTTGTAAATGCTCCCGCCTATGTGACCATCTTGATTGCGAGTGCCGATGATAAGATCGAGAAGAAAGAAAAAAACTGGGCAAAGAAATTGGTGAGCTATCGGTCATTTACTTCTGAACCTATGCTGCAAGCTTACTATGAAGAAGTAAATAAGTCCTTTGAAACGGCTATAGATGCTTTGGAAGAGCTCTATAATGAAAGTGAAGATGGACTGACTGCCATAAGCAAGGAACTAGAAAAACTAAACCCTATTCTGGCAAAGCTGGATGATGATATGACCGCTAGTCTGCTATCTAGCTGGAGAAGTTTGGCCCACAAGGTAGCTGAAGCTACCGGAGGTTTCCTCGGAATGTTCTCTACTGATAATGAGGAAAAGAAGTGGATTGACCTTCCTATGCTGAAAGGATAAAGAATACATTGCCTCGCATTGTCCTTCATTCTTTTGGGAGTGAAGGGCATTTTTTATGCTTGGTACTTAGTAAAACTCCAGTGAATCAGCCAAAATCAGGTTATAAGCTTTGGTGTTTCTCCCTACCTTCTGGATCATTTCAAAGCGCTCCTCATATAGAGGTTGAATGAGCTCTGTGATCCCTATGACAAAGCCGGGAGTGGTGGTTTCCGCTACATAGTACCTCCCATCAGGTCTGTCCACATACATCAGATTATTGTTAGGGAAGTCTCCTTTAACCCCTATGGTGATGTGATTCTCTGTATACATCAGCAAATATTCCATATCCAGCTGCTCCAATAGAGAAGCCATCAGGATCACTTTGCCACTACAGTCAGACTTTCTGGTAAGCAGGACTTCATTAGGCCGGTGAAGAATTTCACTTCTTCCATCTCCATTATACTTAATCTGGGTACTGACGAAATCTAATAACTGCTGGATTTGAACTTCTTTGGGTTGATCTTTCTTGACGAGAATATCTACCAGACGAGAAAGGGAGGGTTCTCCTTTTTTAGCTACAGGGGCACTATGATTAGCTATGACTACAGGACGTCCGTTTTTAGATTCTCCGGTATGGATAATGATATAGCCACCATACAGAGAGCTGTTGGTGATAAAATCTCTTAACTCTATGAGAGAAACGGAATAGGCGATATCACCAAATTCAGTGAAAACATTTCGTGTACTGTCCAGGAAAATGTTGTCCAGAGAAATTCTGAATACATACCTATCAGTTATGTCAAATTCCTGGTCTTCCAGTACCTGTCTTTCCCCTTCCATACGGGCAAAAATTATTTGACTGGTATCTATACTCAGTTGGGTAAGACCTTCACTTTCTACATATCCCAGGCTGTCTATGGAGAAATACAGCAGTTTCTCCTCCTTATCATAGTATTCTAACTGGGCTGAGGTACCTGTAACCTGTTCTGTAAACTGTTCATTGGCATATCCAGGCCTAATCATATAGGTGAGAATAGCCGAAAGGGGTTTCTCTTTCACCTTTTCTTCGTCAGAAACAGAGGACATAGGATTACAGGAAAATAGTGCAGGGAGTACAAGAATAATGAGACAAATGAGTTTGGTTTGCATAGGGTGCACATTTCCTTTGAGGAATATACAAATTCAGTCCAAAACAGCTTTCATTTTATTGCTGAAAAGTTAAAAAGTAGGTATCATGTCTTGGGTGACATAAGATACCTACTTCGATCGCCATTCAAACAAATTAGAGGTAAAATAGCTTGACAAAAGTCACCTAATCATACATCTGAATGGCCATCATACCCTACACTTTTCCTAATCAGAATTCCCATGAAAATAGAGCATATCGCCCTCTGGACTTATTCGCTGGAAGAAATGAGAAGCTTTTACATGAAGTATTTTGGCGCTACTTCTAATGAGAAATACACCAATATCAAAAAGGGCTTTGAGTCCTACTTTCTCACTTTTGATACTGGAGCCAGGCTGGAACTTATGAAGATGGACGGCATAGCCAGGAATACTTTTCTCCCTGACCATCAGCATACAGGCTTTATCCATTTTGCTATGTCAGTAGGAAGTAAGCCAGAAGTGGATCGGTTGACAGAGCAGCTACGGACAGACGGATTTGTGGTAGTAGGTGAGCCCAGAACTACAGGAGATGGCTATTATGAAAGTGTGATACTGGACCCTGATGGAAATAGGATAGAGATTACGGTCTGAGAATTATCAACAATACAGGCTATTAGCAATAAATCCTTTATATTAAAGGAATGATTCCTCCCTATTCTCTACCCAAGACCAAAGAGGTAGATCGACTTTGTACACCATGTTTAACCCCAAATACCAAATTATGAAAACCACACTTTTTACAGTTTTACTGGTAGTGGCCGGACTTTCTGTAAGTTTTGGCCAGAGCCTTGAAGGAACCTGGACCATGATGTTAGCTGATCAGGAAGGAAACACCTTCCCTGCTACCCTTGTATTTACGGCAGACTCCTATGAAGCAGAATGGATAGACAATGAGAAGCCTGAAGTTACGGGTAACTACACCATGGAAGATGGAAAGATCACCCTAAAGGATTCAGGTGGAGAAATGAGCTGCCCTGGTTCTACGGGAATATACACTGTCTCCATTGAAGGAGATAAGCTTACCATGACGGTGGTGACTGATGATTGCGAAGGCCGTAGCGCCGGCTCACCTATGGTGATGACCAGAAAAGATTCCTAACAATTGTTTACTCCCGCAGGCTGATTCCAGTCTGTGGGGCTTTTACCTTCTCTACACATGAAAATCCCTATCCTAACCTACATCTGTCTACTTACCCTAACGGCTTTTCTAGCTGCCTGCAGTCAAACAACTACTAGTACTAACTTGGATACAAAAGAATATCTCTACGTCGGCACCTTCTTTGGAAGTGGGAGTGAAGGCATATATGTCTACTCCTTTGACAGAGAGAATTTATCATTCTCTCCTCTGCAAACGGTTCCTACCCTTAACAGTCCTTCTTTTCTGACTACTAATAAGGGGGGCAGCCAACTATTCTCCGTAACACGAGGAGGAATTACACCTGACGATACGGTAGGTGCAGTCCAAAGCTTTTCCATCAATCCTGAGGATGGACAATTGAAAGCTGTGAATCAGGTATCCAGTCATGGAAAAGAAGGATGCCATATCACCCTCAACCAGGAAGGCACATACGCCTTTGTGTCCCACTACACGGATGGTTCACTGGGCATCTTTCCGGTAAATGAGGATGGTAGCTTAGGTGAGCTAGCTGACTCCATCCAGTTAAAAGGTTCCAGCATCAATGCTGCCCGTCAGGAAGCAGCCCATGCGCATGCCATACAGATGCTGCCTGATGGGAAGCATTTTGCTGCGGCTGATTTAGGCTCAGATAAGATCTGGCTCTTCAGCTTTGAGAACGGGAAAGCTTCTCCTGCCAGTATACCCTTCATACAGACAGAACCCGGAGGTGGTCCCAGACATTTTACCTTCCTGGAAGGAACCCCTTATCTCTTCGTAGGGGAAGAGCTTACGTCTCATGTGAGTGTATTCTCCTATGATCTTGAGAATGGGACTTCTGAGCTGGTTCAAAGACTTAGTACCCTGCCAGAAGGATATGAAGGAGAAAGCTATGTAGCTGATATTCACATTAGCCCAGATAATAAATTTGTCTACGTATCTAACCGTGGGCACCACAGCTTGGCCATATTCTCACTGAATGCTGAAACGGGATTTCTGGAATCTATTGGTTTTGAGTCTACCAAAGGAGACTGGCCCAGGAACTTTATGATAGATCCTCAGGGAGAATTTGTCCTCGTAGCCAATGAACGCTCGGATGATATCTGGCTATTTAAGCGAGACCTTCAAACAGGACTATTGACTGCCACAGACATTCAGATTCAGAATCCGAGTCCTGTTTGTTTGGAGCTGGTCAAGTTATAAGACCATTAAGCCTTGGCCTAACTTTTTTGCCTTTACGGACAGGAGTCCTCATCTTAGCTCTTGACAAGCGGGAGCTTGTCAAGCCACAATAGGATGTGGAACAAGCTCTTGCTTGTTCCAAAAGTTAGCTAAGGACTCCTGTCCTGAGTCCTGATTACTTTCCAGCCAAATCCTTCACCACTTCCTTCGCCACTACCTGACCAGAGATCAGGGAAGGGGGGACGCCCGGTCCTGGAACCGTCAGCTGACCAGTATAATATAGGTTTTGGACTTTGGTAGACTTAAGCCTGGGCTTCAGGAAGGCTGTTTGGAGAAGGGTATTGGCCAGACCATAAGCATTGCCCTTATAGGAATAGTAATCCTTCTCGAAATCCTCCATGGCATAGCTTCTCTTGAGAATCACATGGTCTCTGATAGATTGACCTGTGATTTTCTCTAATCTGTCCATCACCAGGTGATAATACTTCTCCCTTTGTTCCTCACTATCCTCCAAGCCGGGAGCCAGGGGAATAAGGATGAACATATTTTCCTTTCCTTCAGGTGCAGCCAAAGGATCAGTTTGAGAAGTTAAGGAAGCATAAAAGAGGGGCTTGGTAGGCCATTTAGGCTCCTCATAGATCTCTTTGGCATGTAGGTCAAATTCCTCATCAAAGAAAAGGTTGTGGTGCAGCAGCCCAGACAATCTCTTATCTATACCCAGATAGAAGAGGAGGCTGGAAGGAGACATAGTCCTCTTGTCCCAGTAAGAGCTACTATACTGCCTGTGTGGAGCTGCCAGTAAACGTTGATCTGTATGCTGGTAATCGCTATTTGCAATGACCACGTCTGCTACATAATTGCCATTGTTAGTGATGACTTTAGTAGCTGTCCCCTCAGAAACTTCTATTTCCGTAACCTCAGTATTCAGTTGGATATCCACGCCCTGTTCTTCTGCGATGGAGACCATGGCCTGCACAATCTTATTCATGCCTCCCATGGGATACCAGGTTCCCAACGCCAGGTCAGCATAATTCATCATACTGTACATGGCAGGTGTATTCTGTGGAGTAGCCCCAAGGAATAATACCGGGAATTCAAGAATCTTGATCAGCTTAGGATTGGAGAAATATTTTCTCACATGCTTACTCATGGAGTTAAAAATCTGGATGCGGAAACTTTCTTTCAGCAGTCGCAAATCCATGAACTCCTTTATGGATAGGGAAGGGCGGAAAACGTAATCTTTCATGCCCACCTGATATTTGTAGGCTGCTTGTTCCAGAAACTCCCTCAAGCCCTTGCTACTACCTGCTTCCATTTCCTCAAATAAGGCTTCCAGCTCTTCCATACTGGCGGGTATATCCGTCCACTCGTCCTGACCAAAATATACTCTATAGGAAGGGTCCAGTCTTTTCAGCTCATAAAAGTCTTCTACCTTTTTTCCGAAAAGGGCAAAGTACTCCTCAAACACATCTGGCATCCAATACCAGCTAGGGCCCATGTCAAAATGAAACCCATCTTTTTTCCATATTCTGGCTCGTCCTCCTGGCTGATCATTTTTTTCCAGGATGCTAACTTTCATTCCGGATTTTGCCATGAGAGACGCTGCTGCCAGTCCTGCAAATCCAGATCCGATGACGATACCACTCTTTGTAGAAGACATTTAGGAGATTTATTATTACTTTTGAACAAAGATTGCTATTTGTTGAGCAATTTTCCTGTATATTAAGAACTTTGAGTAGTCTATTGTTTATGAATGCGCAAAAAGCTGCCTAAAATAGACAGCTTTATTGCATTCATAAACAATAG
>JBCBKZ010000154.1:0-9626 GCA_038520955.1 Bacteroidota bacterium
CGAACTTCCATGAGGGAAAAACTGGCTAGCTCAACTTATGTCCGATAATCCTCACTTAAGGGTCCTACTTCGCAAAGGAATTTCCTGGTTTTATTCACAAAAGAAAAGGGACAAGTATTTTGATACTTGTCCCTTCTTCGTGAAAGGTGGGTGAATAATGGGATTCGAACCCACGACCCCCAGAACCACAATCTGGTGCTCTAACCAACTGAGCTATATCCACCATTTGTATATAAGGATGGCAAATATACATATTTTTCATTTCCTGCAAGCATAATGTCAAGGAAATTTCATCAAAAAAAATTCAATTGTTTGGGTACCGAATGTCACGCTATAAGCGACAGGAATTAAGCGTAAAGATGAATGGGTTGTTTACTTGTCCAGAGGAATATATCTCTCTTTTATGACATTAAAATGATGAATTTGATGAGCTGTGATGGTGAACCCTATAGCATACAATGGCATCTGATATTCAAAAAACCTACAGCTGGTTTCCAGGATTTCCTTGTTGAATGATTCAAACATTATGATGGAGGATTGGCGTACCATCCGAAGCTCATTAACTAATTGCTCAATGGATAACTCATCCGCATTTGAGTTAGTGCCCATTATTTCCTGATCATGTGCCACTGGGATGGTTCCCTCTCCTCGAGCAAAAATAATAGCCCTGAAACACCAAATCCTCTCCCAATCAATGAGATGCTGTAATATTTTGTGAATGCTCCATTTACCTTCTGCATAGGTTTTTAACCCGATCCTCTTGAACTGAGCCATGTCAATGCCATCTATTTCTTTTAAGCTGAGTTCAAGTGCTTCTGTGAGTTCATGCCCCTCATTCAGTTTATAAACATACTCTAAAAAGGCTGGATTCTCTTTGGTCTCAGATTTTTCCATGAGTAGCGATTTTAACATCTAGCAGTTGCAAAAGACAAACCAAGGGGTTCGTTCTTTAAAGGGTCTCTAACCGGATTCGAACCGGTGACCTTCGGCACCACAAACCGCCGCTCTCACCAGCTGAGCTATAGAGACCAATTGATGGAAAGCAAAAGCGATCCTTTGTCAGACAAAGGATCGCTTTCTGTCAATTCCTTCTATATACTAATTACCTAATTAAGGTAATGGTCCCTGATCTTCTCACACGGGTTCCGTCTTCCCCTACTCCATCAACGACAAATACGTACACTCCTTCAGGTGCGGATCTTCCCTGGAAGTTTCCATCCCAGCCTTGTGTTATGTCAAAGGTCTGGTACAACAACCTTCCCCATCTATTGTAGATGGACAGTGTTCCTGACTCCAGATTAGGGGCGGCCATGGTAAAGAAGTCATTTCTTCCATCTCCATTAGGGGAGAATGCATTAGGAACAAATAAGCTTGGTCCAAAGACAATACAGGTCTCATTAGAGACAGAAACTGACTCATTTCCTCCTGCCTCTCTTGCTACTATTCTGTAGCAGTACATAGCCTGGTCAAGCTCAGTTCTGTTATCTACATATTCTGTTACATTCCCGGGTAATATGTCTACCAACTCAAAGGCTCCGGAAACTTCATCAAATACTTCTATGGTATAGGTAAGTACACCTCCCGGCCAAAGCTCGTAAGGACTCCAGCTTAGTTCCGGGTCGGCACTGGTGGAAGCTAAATTTGCCTCCAGTAGAATAGAACGTCCATATAAGCCTGTTAAGGTCTGGTCTCCACACTCATCCTGGGCAAAGACTCTATAGTAGTATGAGGTCTCGTCTACATTTACTTCCTGATCAGTAAAACTGAGGGTAGTGATCGGGATGGTAAAGAGAGAATCATAAGAGAAACCTGTCGTAGATCTTTCCACATAGAAAGAGAGCGGCAGATACCCGTTATAAGGTTCCCATGAGATTCTGATAGAAGAATCCTGTACCACTGAGACCACACTTACGTCTACTGTTTCTGTAGGTGCAGGGTGAATGGGTATTCCTTCAGCAATATTACTAAAGGAGCTTTCAGCATTTCCTCCTTGTTCGCGAGCTAACACTCTATAAATGATCGGCTCTCTACAGAAGGTATTTGTATCTGTGAAGGTAGTTACGTTAGCCGGGAAAATTCCCAGACTTACTGCCGTCAACTGATTATAGCCTGAAACTCTGAAAAGCTCATATTCATCTACTGGCCAGCCGACATACTGCGTCCAGTCTACTGTGATCTGATCTATTCCTGCCGTAGTGCTAGTGAGAATGGTACAGTGCTCAGGAGCAGTAGCCAGGTCTGAGAAGACATCACAGGAATTCTTTACAAGCACCTTATAACAATATACCTGGTTTCGGACATCCAGCCCTCCAGATTGGTCTGAGAATAAAGTACTATTCTGTTCTGTGATAATCCCTACTTCTTGATAGGCTCCTCCTGAAAGGGCTCTGTAAATACCATATTCTACAAAGTCCGCATCTGGATAAGCTTCAAAGTTCACCAGTATGCTTGAATCACTTTCTACACTCACACTCAAAATGTCCATGGCATCAGGGACGCTCTGCTGAAGGATAAATACAGGTTCTATTTGAGAAGTATCCTCACAGCCAAGAATATCTGTGATGATAACTGTTACTTCAAAATTACCAGACTGCGTAAACTGGTAAGCCAGACTATCTACTGAGGCAGAAGTAACCACACAGTCAGTAGCTCCTGTAGCTCCATCTCTTACACAGAAAGTATATCTGGATATGGTAGTATCTGATTGTACACCTACCGCAAAGAAGGTAATGGTAGAAGGATTACATCCCTGGTTAGAACTCACGGCCAGACTTACCTCTGGTCTGATAAGCTGGATATAGTTCGTACGGGTAAGCGTATCTGTACAACCCAAATCATCCTGGATGACTAAGGTTACCGTGTATACTCCATCCTGTTGGTAGATATGGGTAGGATTGGCATCATTAGAGAAATTTCCATCCCCAAAGTCCCAAGTATAGCCTACGACTGGTCTTCCCGTACTCTGGTCTGAGAATGTCGTAGCAAAGGGCGCACAACCAAATCTGCTGGAAGCGGTAAAGTCCGCGGTTCCACCATCAGAAACCGTAACATTATGCTCTACACTGTCTACACATCCGAAGATATCTGTGGCTACCAGTTTCACCGTATAGGTTCCCACATTCTCAAAGGTGTAGAAGGGGTTATCCAGCGTATCTGTATCACCAGTTCCAAAATCCCAGTCCCAACTAGCGAAGATGCTATCTCCTCTGGAGAAATCTCTGAATGGTACCGTGAAAGGTGCACATCCCAGGGTATCTATAGGTAAGAATTCAGCCGTAGGCTGATTTCTTACGTTTATGCTTTCATTTAGTTCAAGCTGTACAGGGCATCCGGTCTCATCTGTCAGGATAACTGCTGGTATGAAGGTCCCTGCTCCAGTAAACACATACTTAAATATGGTGGTATCCAGGACGCCGATCTGGCAGTCAGCTGAGTCAGACAGAAGGACACCATCTCTAAAGTCAGCGGTTATCTCACAAGCCCTGTCAGTTATGGCCGTCAGGGTAACTGTATCACCTAGACATACATCCGTAGGTGTAACGAAGAACTGCCCTTGTGGACCTGTCAGGTTGATATAATCCTCTTCCAGTACTGAGGCCACACAGCCATCTTCATGAATAACCGTCAGGCTTACATCATATAAACCTGCCTGTAAGTAAGAGTGTGCGGGATTCTGAAGAGAACTGGTAATACCATCTCCAAAGTCCCAAATATATTGTCCTATGGTCCCTACAGATGCATCCGTAAACTGAGTAACTAATGGGGGACAGAAATCTGACCTAGGCGTACCGCTAAATCCAGCCGAGAAGGCTTCCACTTCCACGAAGTTGACCTTTGAAATGCTATCTATACAGCCATTTACATCTGTGAGGATAAGTTTTACTGTGTATACGCCTGGATCAGCATATGCCTGAATCGGATTCTCCAGTGTACTGGTGTTCCCGTCTCCAAAGTCCCACAGGTAGTTTAGGCTATCTCCCGTAGAGAGAGAGGTAAAGTTCAGCGGATTACCCGGACAGGTAAAACTATCACTTACAGCAAAGTCTGGTAGCGGGAAGGTTACATTGACAGCTGCCGTTTGGGTAAGACTATCTCTACAGCCCTGGTTATCTGTTACGATAAGTGTTACATCATACTCACCCGCTCCATTAAATAAATGAGAAGGGTTTTGAGCGGTAGAAGTATTGGCCGCGCCTGATCCCGGATCTCCAAAGTCCCATTCCCAGGTAGTGATAGCATCAGTTCTATAAGGAGCGGAAGTATCTGTGAAGTTTACATTTAAGGGTGGACAGCCTGAAAGGGGATCTGCCGTATAGTTGGCCACAGGGCCTGTAACCTCTATATAATCTGTTTGTGTAAAGGTACTCGGGCAGCCAAAGTTATCTGTTACCGTCAGGGTAACTGACACAAAGCCCGTATCCGTGAAAGTAACTACCGGATTTTCTAGGGCCGAAGTTTGTCCATCACTGAACTCCCAGAAGTAGCCAGCAGCATTCGTACTGTTGTTTATCCAGGTAGGCGTAAAAGGCCTACAACCTTGCTGATCTACCGCTGCAAAGCTGGCCACAGGGCTACCTGATCCTATCACATTAGATAAGGTATCTGAACAACCAGTCGTAAAGTTCTCCACTACCAGAGAAAGAATATACAGTCCGGGAGTAGTAACATTGATGGGCCCCGGTAAGGAGTCCGTCGATATTAATCCCGCAGGATCAAAGGGATTAGCAGCATCCGTGGTAAAGAACCACTGCCAACTGTCCACAGGTCCTATGGAGTTATTGGTGATATCCAGGGTAGCAGGTAAAGTACAAAGGGCAGAATCACTCAAAGTAAAGTCTGCCTTAGGTGGATTTACCAGCACCATGCTATCCTGCACGAGGGTATCTCTACACCCATTATGGTTGATGATGAGGGCTACATTAAAATAGCCGGTGGTATCTGTATAGGTATGAGTAGGATTCTGCTCCGTAGACATTTCGTTGAACCCACTATCTGGCTCAAACTCAAAGTCCCACTGATATTCCCAATCCACAGTATCCGGATTAGCTGGTAAGGTAATGGAAAAGTTCACCGGGTCTCTGTTGATACAGACCAAATTGGTATCCGCCTCAAATACTATGGGAGGGATTTCTCCTACTTCTATGAAATCATTTCTTGTAAGGGTATCTGCACACCCACTGGCTGTAGTAACTATCAGGCTTACATCATTTCTTCCGGTATTGCTGAAAGTTACCAGGGAAGAATCCGCGAAGGTAGCTGTAGCCGGAGTTCCATTTTCAAAGGTCCACTCCCAACTTACGATAGGCTCGACCTCTGACTCTGATTGATCTCTGATAGTTACCTCTAATGGTGCACAACCATCCGTTATGTCCGAATCAAAGTTGGCCACCGGAGGACGAATTCTGATAGAGTCCAGGCAGACAGTGGTAGGACAACCTTGAAGGCTGGTCAGCGTCAGACAAGCCTCAAATACCCCATCCTGTCCATACACATGGGTAGGATTCTGTGCAGTAGAAGTATTTCCATCTCCAAAATCCCAGCTATAAGTAGCTCCCGCAATAGGCTGCACAGAGAAGGCGAACGGATTATTAATATCACAGGAGAGATTATTATCCACAGAAGCCACTGCTGTAGGCGTAGTTCTGACTGTAATCAGATTTTGTCTGGAAAGCGTATCTCCACAGCCGTCAGGATTAGTAACCTGTAATACTACTGTGTATTCTCCCTCTACCGAATACGTATGAGTGGGATTCTGCTCATTAGAAGTGTTCCCATCCCCAAAGTCCCAGTTGAACTGACTGGCACCTCCTAAAGACTCATCCGTAAAGGTTACCGATTCTCCTAAACAAACATCTGTAGCAGAAGCTGAATATTCAGCGGTAATACCGCCTATTGCTACTGCTCCTGTTCTGGTAATGGTATCTCTACAACCTGTAGGAGAATTGGTGTAAAGGGTTATGTCAAATTCTCCCAGCGCATTATACGTAATGGGAGGTGGATTTTCTCCATTAAAGCTGGTGGGTGTTCCGCCAAAGAAGACCCATGTATAATCTATATCTGAAAGACCTTGGGTATTGGTGGTATTAGTTACCGTTACTGAAACCGGAGGCGCACAGGCGAATCCATTATCAACGGTAAAATCCACTACTGGGGCTTCTGTAACGGTGATGAAGTCTGGAAACTGCTGAGCCGCTAAACAACCATTAGCATTGGTAACTATCATGGTAAGCCCTACTGTACCTGGATTCGGAAAGGTAAAAGAGGGATTAGCATCATTAGAAAGGTCCCCTGTAGAAGTATTCCATACATATTCTGCGATGGCACCGCCACCATTGGTATTAGAGGTGTCCGTAAAAGTTACCGTGAGTGGCGCACATCCTTCTGTTACTGATGGAACAAAACCCGGCGTAGGATTATTGAAAATCTCCACAAAACAGACCTTGGTTTCTGTTACGTCTCCTGAAGAGAAGGTAACAGTCAAACTCACATCATAACATCCCGGCTGTGAATAAGTGTACTGAGGGTTTTCTGAGGTAGAAGTGGCACCTGTGGCCTGATCTCCAAAATCCCAAAAGTAACTCAATCCTGGCTCCGAAGTATTGGACTGAAAAGAGACGATTAATGGCGATCCTCCACACCCATTGGTGGTATCCGCCGAGAAATCTACTGTAGGTTGTGCTACTGCATTCAATCCTAACAGGACGAATACAAGTAGTAATATGTGTTTACTCAACCTCAAATATTGCATTTGTCTTCAAAGGGTTTACTAAAGCTGTCCTGAACCAATACTGATACAAATAAAGTACCACTTACCCGAACCACTGGTTGGACATAGCTTAGATTGATATCAATAAGTAAGGTAAACGTGAAGCTATAGACTTTGTTGATTAACTGTGAACTGGAAAGTAACCCTAGTAACTAGACGAATAAATAGGAGCAATAATTGTTCAAAGAAGGCCAAATATCCTCTTACATTTCCAGACTTCAAAGGAATTTTTACTACTTCTCCTAAACTCCTTCAAGGAATGTAATTATTCAGAGAAATAAGGCATTCAAATTGGATGATTATATGATCGGAAGAGGCTCTGCGGAGAACTGGAAGATCTTGAGAAGAGACAATAGAAGGAAATACAACCACACCGGCATTAGGTCAAATAAAGACTTTCTGATATTCCACTTTTGTCCCCAATGACCCATGATGTGAAAAAAGGTGGTAAACAGCAGCAGATTCCCACACAGCTTAATGACAGGGTGAATAGATAATACGTCCATGTCTATGTAAGCTTGCCATGAGGATGCGGGAACCATCCGATAATAGGGAGATTCTATGGCCATAAATACGCCAATGGCTAAAACTACTATCCACTGGGTGAGAGAAAAGAAAAGCTTAATGGAATATAATTCTCTGGAATAGTTGAGGCTCCTGGCCCAAATCAGCAAAAAGGTACTCGCTGATATAAAGCCCAGGAGAAGTCCTCCCAGAAGGCTGGTCATTTGGAACAGCCATAATGCCAGCGTAAAGCCATACTGGAGAATGGCGTGGAGCACCACAAACAGGGGGACCTCCTTGCGTTCCGAGAAAACGAGGTAGGCAGAGATCAGCACAATAAAAAGGACATAAAGCCAGGTCAACATAGACGTTCCTTTTTTTGAGAATCCGAAGGTAATCATTTCCACCAAATCAGGCAGATAAGGTGGATTGTTTGGTAAGTTTTAAGGATGAAGCTGCTGATTCCTACTTCTTTTGGAGATTAAGCAGCATACTAAACTGGTGAGCCTGAAACAGATTGTTGATGCCATAGCTGGCATATCCATAATCCAGGGCAAATCTTTTGATTCTTACACCGGCCCCCAAAGAGAAGCCCGTAAAACCACCTCTGTTTTCAGCTCTTAGTTCCTGTCTTCTCAGGTGATTATAGCCAAATCTGAGTCTGAGCGCCTTTCCTAAGAGAAACTCTCCCCCAAAGACCACATGCCTGAATACTTTGTCAGCAAAGCCAGCCTCAGAATCTATCACATTTCCGTTCAGGTCTACCTGCTGAGGAAGATCAGGGTCATTGAATACCAGCTGAGGGGTTTCTAACTGATTCACCGTAATAGAAAACCTTAGCGGCATGTACTTAAGTTTCTGAGAAATGCCTATGACTATATCAAAAGGTAGAGGGACCTGCTCTCCTCCATCAACATAAGGAGAAAGAGAAAAGCCTATATTCTGGAAAGCTAGACCAGCCTGGAACAAGCCATTCTTAGAAGTGTAGGCGCCTCCTACATCTGCGGCCAATCCGCTGGAACGGAAGCCCAAGCCCAGATTCGATTGTATATATTTAAGGTTAGCTCCTACCCTGAAGTTTCCTAATTCCCTGGAAATCCCCACTATAGCCATAAACTCACCTGCCTTAAAGGTACTGGTGAGATTCCCGAACTCATCTGCTCCTTGTAGTTCTCCGCTGGTTAGGTACTGAATTCCACCATGTATGCTTCCCAGTCTTTCTACTGTCTGACTGTATCCTGCATATCCATATCCTATGTCAGCCACATAGTTTGACCAACTAAGGGCTACGTGCTTATGCATAGAGTCATTAGCCAAAGCAGGATTTTGTACCGCCATATGGACATCATCATCCATAAGAGACACGTTCACACCTCCTAAACTGTTAAGTCTGGCGGAAGGGGCCTGATTGAGGAAATAATATAACTGCCTTCCTCCTACCTGGGCAGAGAGAGAGCTTACGCAGCTTACAACAATGGTTAGAATCAGAACTAATCTTTTCACCACGGCAATTTATAGGGAAATTTCATAATTCAAAGGGTAGAAATACATATCCTTTGGGAGAACTAACTTTTCTAAACCTGAAAGAAGTTTTCAGCTAACTCCCACAAAGTCAACCTTTCAGAATTATTCTCGTACACTTCCACCTAATAAGATAAGATGGATAAAATTAGGAAATGGTAAACTGATTTTTATACCTTTGCGCTCGCAAAAATACAGCCATATGAATGTAAAAGACAATCATCAATCTTACTTTGCTTCCAGAAGGGATGAGTGGAAAAAGAAAAATCCGCGTGATTCCTCCTGGAGTGTATTTAAGATTATGGCTGAGTTTGTAGAGGGCTATGAGAAGATGGGAGAGATAGGGCCTTGTGTGTCCATTTTTGGATCAGCCAGGACTAAGCCAGGTACACATTATTACGAATTAGCCACTGAAATAGCTGCAAAGCTGACTAAGGAGGGATTTGGAATCATTACCGGAGGCGGTCCCGGGATCATGGAAGCAGGGAACAAGGGAGCTAAGGAAGCAGGTGGAGCCTCAGTAGGTCTTTCTATTCAGCTACCATTTGAAACTGGTTCAAATGAGTTTGTGGATTTTGACAAAGACCTGGACTTTAACTACTTCTTTGTAAGAAAAGTGATGTTTGTGAAGTACGCACAGGGATTCATTGTACTGCCAGGAGGTTTTGGGACATTGGATGAGCTATTTGAAGCACTTACTTTGATCCAAACACTCAAAATACAGCGTTTTCCGGTTATTCTCGTAGGAAAGAGTTTTTGGGAGGGTCTGATAGACTGGATTAAGGAAACACTCCTGGAATCAGAATCAAATATTTCTCCGGAAGATTTAACGCTT
>JBCBKZ010000155.1:0-9601 GCA_038520955.1 Bacteroidota bacterium
AGAATAAACTGAGAAAACAGCCCTATAGCAGGAGAAAGGGGAGCCTTGAAAACCCGCTGGAAATCAGCCAAACTTAATTCCAGGGAGACACCGTACATGATGAATCCCAAGGTAATATTGAGAATCACCAAACTCTCCGGGCTGAAACTTAATTGGGCTTGATCAAGGAATTCCATTTCTAGTAGTAGTTAAGTGGAAGGTAGTTGGCTGTTTATGGAGCCACTTACCTTTTCGTGAACGCCCCTTATTCCCTGACTCGTCCCAAAGCCAGGGTTTTCAACATCCAGTTGGGTAAGGCCTGTTCTGGATCACGCTTACGTAAATTGAGATACCACCCTATCTTTTTTATGATGGGAATCTTGTGAGTCTCCACAAACTCTATCAAGGTCCCGTCAGGATCTTCTATGTAGGAGAAATGACCAGCTGCTTCTCCCATGTCAAAACTTTCTCCGGTATCTCCTCTACTATCTACCGTAAATGGGAATCCGGCTTCTTTGCACCTCTCTTCCAGTTCGGACATACCATTTATGTCAAAGCATAAATGAATAAATCCTAAATCCCCCCAAAGTCTATTTTCATATATTTTCTTAGGCGTTCTATCTTTTGCCTGGATGAGTTCTATGCTGGTAGGACCAAACATCTTACTAAAGGCCCCTTTTCTGGATTCACTGTGCGTAAGCAGCACCCTCCTAAACTTATCTGTCCCTCCCGGTAGGTGATGAATATCATCAAACTTCCCTTCCTTCTCATAGATGACCTGATCATACCCAAGTATATCCGAGTACAGCTTGCGTGCAGCCTCTATATCGCTCACACCCACCATGGCGCCGCTTATTCCACCTGTACTTCTGGGTTCTTTATTAAACCATTCATCTTCCTTAACTATCTGGAAAAGGTTGCCGTAGGGATCCTTAATAAAGAAGTGGGGATTACCCAGGGGGTCATGCTGAAGGGTTCCGGGCGTAAGTCCTTTACTCTGAAGCTCCCTGTGGGTACGGGGCACATCCATACTCTTGATCTTGGCGGCATAAATCCCCAGATCTCCTATGGATACTTCAAAAGTAGCTGGCTGTGGGGTTCTGCTGACGTACTGCCAGATCTCCAATCCGCCTCCGCCTTGAATACTGATGGCAAGAATAGCGTGTCTGCTTTGAGGTTTACCATCCGTATAAGGAAGCATCCGATTAGCTTCCGCCGCCTCATCAAAGATGGGTATATCCATCCCGAATGCTTTTCTATACCAGGCAAATGCCTCTTGTACATTGGGAATACCTACCCCTACCTGTTGAATACCACTAATTATGACGCCCATGTGTGAAATGAAATAGTCCTTTTTTTTATGGGGCCAAAGATAATCAGCAATTGGATAAGGCCAAAGTCGTCAGCTCTTTAGGTGGGACTAACCTTTCTGGCTATTTTGAAGAAGAGGGAAGGAAAGAAGCGTCTGATTTGTAAGAGGAGGACTTCCTTATTGCCTATGTTGATCTCTCTTTTTCCTCTGGCTACGGCTTTCAGGATCTTTTTGGCACATACATCAGCAGGAATTCCCTCTTCCTGCCCCTTATCCATCTTACCGTAAGTAGAGCCATCATTATTCAGCGCATTGAGAGAAATCTGGGTTTTGATTCTTCCTGGATTTACGATGGTAACGTTTACGCCCTTATCATAAAGTTCCAGACCTACGGTTTCAAAAAAGCCGTTTAAGGCATGTTTAGCTGCTGAATAGGCGGAACGCATAGGAAACCCGAAACGACCTACTACACTACTGATGGCTACCAGATGTCCTTTGCCTCTTTTGATCATCTGAGGGAGCACCAGCTTGGTTAAGGCTACATGCCCAAAGTAATCTATTTCCATCAACCTCCTGTCCACACTAAAGTCCGTTTCATGGGCTCGTCCTCTCATGCTGATTCCTCCATTATTGATCAGGACATCCACCTCATAGGATGAAAGCACTTCTTCAGCTGCTTTTTTCAGGCTTTCCTGATCTGTCAGGTCCAGGGGAACTACCTTGGTCTCTCCACTACATCCACCAGCTACTCTTTCCAGTTCTTCTTTTCTTCTGGCAGAAAGAATGACTGTAGCTCCATTAGCGGAGGCCTCATATGCAAGTGCTTCCCCAATACCTGAGGAAGCACCTGTTATCCAAAAAACTTTATGATTTGCGCTCATTAGGGTGGGTATGATCTTAACTCTGGGAAATCATACTCTTCATGATTGTCCAAACATTTTCAGCTACGATCCCGTGGCCTTCTGGTGTAGGATGAATGCCGTCAGGAAGGTTTAGCTCAGACTCCCCTGCAACTCCATCCAGCAGAAAGGGAACCAGTTTTGCCTGGTTGAGAGTAGCTAAGTCAGGGAAAATAGACCTAAATTCCTGGATGTAGGCCTCTCCCATATTAGGCGGCACTTCCATACCACAAATCAAGATCTTTACGTCCGGATGTGAGGACCTCACTATATCTATGATTTCCTGAAGATTTCTTCTGGTTTCTTTTAGGTCTATTCCTCTGAGACCATCATTAGCACCTAATTCCAACACAAATATGTCCAGAGGCTGATTTAAGGTTCCTAATACAAACTCCAATCTGTTCTTCCCACTGGTAGTGGTCTCTCCACTTACGCCACTGTTTCTCACATCATAAGATTCTCCCATCTCATCCAGTTTCTCCTGAATAAGTGCCGGAAAAGCTTCAGATAATTCTACTCCGTAACCAGCTGTCAGGCTATTTCCAAAGAACAGAATGACCCTTTCATCAGATATTCCCACTAAAGCGTCTACCTCCTCTTCTGAAGTATTAACTGTCCGCTGACTACTTTCTGAAGTGTCTGTGCAAGAGATCAATAACATCACAAGGACAATTGGAAAATACTTGAGAAGCTGCATGAACGAATCTTAAGAAATCTGATAGGTGAACCTCTTCCCCCCCTCAAAAGTTTAAAAATAGCGGTTCAAATTTCTTGTTTAAGTAGGTAAGAACAAAATATTTTCCCACTTTCATCGTCTCCCAAAACTCATGTAACCTTATATGCTAACTGTATCTGATTTAGGGAAAACCTATGGAGCAGGAGAAAAATCGCTCACTGTTCTTGAGAATATATCATTTGAAGTAGAGCCTGGAGAAAGCCTGGCCATCATTGGCCCTTCAGGTAGTGGTAAAACCACCTTGTTAGGCCTTTGTGCAGGTCTGGATAAGTCAAGTAATGGAAAGATCATTCTTAATGGTGAAGAACTGTCCAGACTGGATGAAGACCAGCGGGCTGAGGTAAGGAATAAATATGTAGGCTTCATATTCCAGAATTTTCGCCTCCTCCCCACCCTTACAGCACTTGAAAATGTAGCTGTCCCTCTGGAACTCAGGGGAGACAAAACCGCCTCCACGCGAGCAAAGGAACTATTGGAAAGGGTAGGTCTGGGAGACAGAACGCACCACTACCCTTCCCAACTATCCGGAGGAGAGCAGCAAAGAGTAGCGCTCGCCAGGGCATTCTCAAACAATCCCCTCATCCTTTTCGCTGATGAGCCTACCGGAAACCTGGATGATGTCACCAGTGATAAAGTCGAAAACCTCCTGTTTGAATTAAACAGAGAGGCAGGAACTACCCTGATTTTGGTAACCCATGACATGGAACTGGCTTCCAAAACCCAGCGCATCATTAAGTTAAGAGGAGGACAGATCGTAGAGGAACTTACCCCTTCAGCCAGCTAGTTTATGAGTAAAGCTTCAAAGATGCACGAAATTCGTCCCTCAGCCAATCCGGGGGTTAGTTGGTTATGGAAAATGGCCTGGAGAGACAGCCGTAAGTCCAGGGGGCGTTTATTACTGTTTATGGCCTCTATAGTTCTGGGAATAGCTTCCCTCGTAGCCATTAATTCTTTTGGAGATAACCTGGCCAGGGACATAGATGGAGAAGCCAAAGCTCTCATAGGGGCAGACCTGGTCCTGAACAGAAGGGCCACTCCTGATGACTCTGTCATGGCCTTAGTAAGCTCTTTTGAAGCTGAAAAAGCAGAGGAAAAGTCTTTTGCATCTATGATCTTTTTCCCTAAAACGGAAGATTCACGACTCATTCAGGTAAGAGCCATAGAAGGAGGCTTTCCCTTCTACGGTGAATTATTAACTGAGCCTGTGGAAGCGGCAGCACGCTTTAGGGCTGATGATACAGGATCCCCCTCCTCTGCCTTGATTGATCAGAGTCTTTTACTCCAGTACAACGCACAAGTAGGGGATTCTATCAGGGTAGGAAACGCCATGTATGAGATTACGGGAAGCCTTCTTCAGGCTCCAGGTCAAAGTGGTATTGCAGCTACTGCTGCTCCGGTGGTCTACATTTCTGCCCAAAGTCTGGAAGGCACGGGCCTCATTCGTAAGGGGAGCAGAATCAGATATAAGTACTATTACAAATTTCCGGTAGGGACAGATGTTCCTGCTTTGGTCAAGGAAAAAGAGGATGCATTGAACGCCCTCAGCATGGGGTCTGAAACGGTGGAAGACAGAAAAGAATCCCTGGGGAATGCCTTTGAAGACCTGACCAGCTTCCTGAACCTGGTAGCCTTCATCGCTTTATTACTTGGGTGCGTGGGGGTAGCTAGTGCTGTCTACGTATACATGAGAGACAAAATAGTCACCGTGGCTACCCTAAGATGCCTGGGTGTCAGCGGCCAGCAGGCATTTCTGATATTTGTGATTCAGGTAGCAGCTATTGGGCTTATTGGTTCCATCATTGGCGCCATACTCGGCTCTTTTCTACAGTACTCTCTGCCCCTGGTATTAAAAGACTTTATCCCATTTGAAACCACTATTGAGATTTCTCCTTCCGCTATTCTTGGCGGAATCGTTACAGGCTTAATCACCAGTATTCTGTTCTCCTTACCTCCTTTGATCAGGATTAGAAAGATTTCTCCTCTAAATGCCCTACGCTTAGAGGATAGCCTACCAGGCTTAAAATGGGACGGACCTACCCTGTTCGTGGCCTCTCTTATTCTGATATTTATCATCGGATTTGCCTGGATACAAACCTCTTCTTTAGCAGAGGCAGTGGGTTTTACGGTAGGAATAGGTATTAGCTTCCTGATCCTGGCAGGCGTTTCTATTCTTTTCATGAAGGGAGTCAGGAAGTACTTCCCCTCCAGTTGGAGTTACCTATGGCGTCAAAGTCTGGCCAATCTGTACAGGCCGAATAATCAAACCCTCATACTCATAGTCTCCATAGGACTGGGAACAGCCCTCATCTGTACCCTGTACTTAACACAAGGATTATTGCTGGAACAGGTAAATCTCAGTGGAGCTAACGATAGACCTAATCTGGTTCTATTTGATATACAAACGGATGAGAAGGAAGAAATAAGAGCGATAGTAGACAAGTACGACTTACCCGTAAGGCAGGATGTAGCGGTAGTAACCGCCAGACTGTCCAAACTTCATGGGATGAATAGGGTCCAAATACTGGAAGATACGCTTCTGGACCTTCCCAAGTGGGTTCCCAATGCGGAATACCGAATTACCTTCCGGGATACATTGACAGATTCTGAAGAAATAGTCAAAGGAGAATGGAAAGGGACAGTAGCCAATCCCGGAGACTCTATCTTCATCTCCCTGGATGAGGAGTTCGCGAAAGAAAGATGGAAGGTAGATATTGGCGACAGGGTTGATTTTGATGTGCAGGGAGCTATTATCACCACCTATGTGGGGAGCTTCCGAGAAATAGACTTCGCTAGATTCCAGACCAATTTTCTGATTCTATTCCCGAATGGCGTCCTGGAGAGAGCCCCTCAGTTTCACGTCCTGGTAACGCGTACGGATTCTACTGCTCAAGCGGCAGCCTTTCAGCGAGAAATCATAAAGGAACACCCTACGGTATCCATTATAGACCTTGGACTGGTATTAAAGACAGTGGAAAAAATCCTGGATCAGGTATCCTTTGTGATCCGTTTCATGGCCTTTATCAGCATAGCTACCGGGATTTTAGTGTTGATAAGTTCTGTGGTGATTTCCCGTTTTCAGCGCATTCAGGAAAGTGTACTACTCAGAACTATAGGAGCTAATAAACGGCAGATTCTAGCCATTACTTTTAGAGAATACTTCTTACTGGGATTGATAGCTACTTTTTGTGGATTCCTCATTTCCGTAGCTGGCAGTTGGGCATTGGCTTATTTTACCTTTGAGGTACCCTTCAAGCCTGATCTATTGCCTGTATTCCTAACCATGCTTGGGATTTGTGCCATGGTAGTCATAGTAGGTATGTTCAACATCAGAGGGATACTCTCGGAGCCTCCGCTGGAGGTATTGCGTAAAGAGGTGGCCTAGTTATTTAGGCCTACTTTTTTCCCCTTGTACCCAAAAAGGCCTTGACTGACAATAGCTTTAGCTACCTCATCCGGAACCATACCTTCCCACATACTCTTTCCTTCACGAATGAATTGAAGGACCTTGTCGGAGGTAATGTGTAAGACGTCTTCATCTATACCTCTTATGTCTTCCAGTTTATTGTTATCGAAGAGATATAGGAAAAGGCTAAAAAGCTCTTTAGGTAGCTGGAAATTGGCACAAGTGTAGAGGCTATCATTTTGCAGTTCTCTGGCAGGATAGACGTACATCTTTATGTTGGACCCAAAAAGGACGCCAAAAGCTTCCAGAATGCCCCCATTGAGATCTGTGTAATGCTTTTCTTCGAAAATATTCTCCAGGTTCTTTATACCTAGTATGATTCCAATTTTCTTATTCCGGGTAAATTGGTTGAGATAAGAAACCAGCTTGTAATACTCTTGGTAGTTGGACACCATGACATACTGCCCTAAGGACCCCAGGATGTCTACTCTATCCAGAAAGTCCTGGTCATCTATAGTTCCTTCAGCGGTAAGGTTAGAAAGCGTTAGCTCCCATAGGGTTACAATATTTGCCGGATCTACGTCTTCTTCCTGCATAAACTGAGCTTTGCCAGAGGCCAGCATGTCCATGTTTACATGGGTTACTGGTCTGAACCTCCCCCTTAACATCAGAATATTCTTCTTATACAAAATCTCTGAAGGCTGAAGATTCTTACCATTTGGGCCAAACATAGCCGCATAGGACATCCCTTTCTTCACCAGCATGAGGCTCAATAATCTATTATCTATATGAGAATGATCCGGTCCATCAAGGGAACACATATCTATCTCCACCCTTCTGTTGGTAAGATCCTCCATGAGGACATCCAGGAAATGGTCTGAACTGGTCGCAAAAAAGCATGCCCAGAGTAGGTTTACGCCCAGTATCCCCATGGCATGCTGCTGATCATTAGCCGAGTCATCTTTGAGAATGACATGCAGAATACACTGATTGGGAGGAGTGTTGGGTTTAGACTGGTATTTGACACCTATCCATCCATGCCCCTGGTTGGTACGTTTAAAGTTGAGGGTTTCTACCGTATCCGCTATTGCGAAGAAACGGGTATCCTCTCTTCTTTGGGGTAGACGTTCTGGTAGCAGCTCATACTCCTTCTCTATCATGGTCAGCAGCCTACCCCTACTTACATATCTTTTGGTCTTTCCGTAGATAGCATCACTAAAGGCCATGTCATAAGCCGACATGGTTTTCGCAACTGTACCAGATGCACCTCCGGCTTTGAAGAACTGTGCTGCTATTTCCTGTCCCGCGCCAATCTCCGCAAATGATCCATAAATTTTATCATCAAGATTAAGTTGTAGGGCTTTCTCTTTGGTAGTAAGAGGTCTGGCTTTGTCCATGTGTTCGAGCTTAGCTTAAGCACTTAAATTATACAAAAAGTGGAAGCAATAGAAAGGGAAACCCTAGATTATCCTGACAATCTTAGTATGTTTAATCCTCATTTAACAATTCCGTTGCTTATGAAGGCCTTTCTCCCATCTATCATCCTCACTATTTCCGTTATAGTGACCTTCAGCTGTCAAAAAAGTAACAGCTCTGCAGATTTAGTCATTTTTAATGGTACCATTTACACAGCTGAGTCAGATAATCCCCAAGTAGAAGCGGTGGCAGTAGCTGATGGAAAAATCCTGCAAGTAGGTAGTCAGGAAGAAATTATGAAACTAGTAGGTCCCGCCACCCAAAAACTGGACTTGAAAGAAAAAACCATGATCCCCGGCTTTATAGAAAGTCATGGCCACATCATGGGACTAGGGTATGAAAAGCTTAACCTGGACCTCAGATACGCAAGAAACTACCAGGAAATCGTGGACATGGTGGCTGAGGCGGTCAAGACTACGCCTAAGGGTGAATGGATTTTAGGGAGAGGCTGGCACCAAAGCAAATGGGACCAGGACCCTCCGAAGGTAGTCACTGGCTACCAAACCCACGACCTACTAAGTGCGGTGAGTCCTGATCATCCTGTATGGTTAAGACATGCTAGTGGGCATGCTGCCTTCGCCAATGCGAAAGCCATGGAAATAGCTGGAATCACTTCAGCCTCTGAGTTTACAGATGATGGAGAAATCATTAAAGATGAAAATGGTCAGCCTACCGGCGTATTTACAGAAGTAGCCGCCTCACTCGTAGGAAAATTCGTACCCGAGACTACTCCTGCTAAGCATGCCAAGGCGCTGGAATTGGCCATCGAAGAGTGCCTGAAACACGGTATTACCTCATTCCAAGATGCAGGTTCCGGTAATATGGACATAGACCTGTACGAGAAATTCAAGGCAGAAGACAAGCTGGACATCAACCTTTGGACTATGCTACACGGGAGAGATAGCGTACTGCTGGAAGGTTGGTATGGGAAAGGTCCCCAGATAGATCCAGACGGACACTTAACTGTAAGGGCTATCAAATTATATGCAGATGGCGCCTTGGGTTCCAGAGGGGCATGGCTATTAGATGCCTATGAGGACAGAAAAGAACACTTTGGGAATCGGGTCATGCCGCTGAACTATATCTCCAAAGTAGCAGAAGATGGATTGGCTAATGGTTTTCAGGTATGTACACATGCTATTGGAGACCGCTCTAACCAGGAAGTACTCAACATTTATGAAGAGGCCTTCGAAGAAGCTGGTAAAACAGGAGAAGAGTTGAGATTTAGAATAGAGCACGCCCAACACCTGGACCTGGCGGACATTCCCCGCTTTAATGATTTGGGAGTTATTGCTTCCATGCAGGGAATCCATATGGCATCAGACCGCCCCTGGGCTATTTTTAGACTGGGGAAACAAAGAATCATCAATGGGGCATATGTATGGCAGAAGCTCTTGCAGTCTGGCGCCAAAGTGATTAATGGCACGGATACGCCAGTGGAGCCGGTGAACCCTATCCCTTGCTTCTATGCTTCCGTAACCAGAAAAACCATAAAAAAAGAACCGGAAGGAGGCTATGAAGCTGATCAGAGAATGACACGCGAGCAGGCACTCCGATCCTATACCCTGGACGCCGCCTATGGTGCCTTTGAAGAAGACATCAAGGGTTCCATCAAAGTAGGGAAACTGGCAGATTTTACTGTCCTTTCTCAGGATATCATGACGGTGCCAGATGATGCTATTATGGATACCAAGGTTCAGATGACCATAGTGAGGGGATACAAGAAATATGAAGTCCCAAATAACCAATTAAGCATACGTTAATTCCATGGCGAAAATTTATCACCTGGCTACCTG
>JBCBKZ010000156.1:0-9595 GCA_038520955.1 Bacteroidota bacterium
GTAGAATAATCCATCTGATAGGTTTCGCCTTTTTATCTGAAGGAGCCGCTGTCTCAATGACTATGATGGAACTGTAGGAAGTCTCCCGCATCATGTTCAGGTACTTAATCTTTTGCTGGACCATCTTTAAATCAGCAGAAACCCTCACGTAGACTTCCTCCATGACACGGATCTTATCTAGCCCTATTCGAAATTTCTCAAGGTTTACGGGACTATTGTAGCGATTATCCACTAGGGTCCGGAGTTGGCTTTTCAGGGACTGAATAGAGGCAGAAATTTCCTGAGTCTCAGATGTACCACGAGATCCTTGTAGATATTTCAGTCGGGCCTCTTCGCCAGCTAAACTGGTTTGTGCTTCTAATACTTCCCCTAGCAGTACTTCTGTTTGTTTATCGGCATCAAAGACATTGAACTTCTTCCTGATCTTGCTGGTACTATCAGATAAGGAACTGATTTGGGCAATCAAGCCTGCCTCAGTCTCTTCATAGACGGATAGAATAGATGCCTGATTCTGGAAAAGCATTTCCTGATTCTTCTTGTCTATCAGGTCCACCATCAGGTTTACTATGTCAGCAGCTCTTTGAGGATCTGTATCATAGGCAGAAATCTCCAGTCCATTACCTGATACCTGAATGGCACTGACCATCCCTCTAAATGTTCTCAAGGCATAAAACTCTGGCGATTCATCATTATTTTTGTCCACTCCATAGGCATCCCATAGATTCAGAGAATCTATGACTGCCAGCTGTAGTTCTCTTGCACTAGCGATGTTGCTAAGTTTTTCCACCTCCTTAGGACCTCCATACACATATACATTGGGCTCTTCCGCGAAGAGATTCACCAAGTCAAAGCGCTCAGAGTTAGTAGGATAAATGACAGTGCTGGACAAAAACTCAGGCGGATAAATAGCAGGAAGGGTCATGATGATGGCCAGAATGGCCGAAACCCCTACTACTCCTATGATGTACCAAAGGTACTCTTTCACAATGCCGGTAAGATACAAGAGGCTGAAATCGTTTGTTTCCTTATCCATGTGCTAAGGGAGAATATTTACGGCCTGCAAGTTAGCATTTTCCCATTTACCTGCTAATGCATTAGGTAATGCCCTAGAGGAAGAGTTCTGTAATTAAATGATCTGCGATGATCCAGCCTTCAGGAGTGAGAGAAAGTTGGTCCCCTTCCCAGTGGCATAAGCCTTTTACCTCCCAACTTCGGATTTCTTCAGAAAATTTTTCTTTTAGGGAGAATCCCATATGGTATTTCACCCATTGGTCAGAAATTCCGTTGGCCTTACGGAGTCCGGTCATTACGTACTCATGGTACACGTCTGAGGTTTCTAACACCTCCGTTTCTGCAGTGGGCAACTCCTCCTGAGCTAATGCCTGGAGGTATTTCGCATTGTTGGCTATGTTCCAGCTTCTATTATTCTCCAGAAAACTATGGGCAGAGGGGCCTATGCCTAAGTAAGCTTTCCTATCCCAGTAAGAGGAGTTATGCCTGGAATGCTGACCAACTAAGCTATAGTTAGAGATCTCATAGTGCTGATAGCCTGTAGCTGTTAACCACTCATGCGTTTTGAGAAACTGCCAGGAGACATCTTCCTCCTCAGGCAGGCGGACCAGCTGTTTCTTCACCTGATGAAATAAGGCCGTTTTAGGTTCTACCGTCAGGGCGTATACAGACATGTGAGGGGTGCCTAATGAGCAGGCTTTGGAAAGGTTCTCCTCCCATTGCCCCTGACTCATCTCTGGAATCCCCATGATCAGGTCTATGGTGATATTCTCAATCCCCGCTTGCTGCGCCATCCTCAGAGAACCCATAGCCTGCTCTCCTGTATGAAGCCTGTTCATCCACTTCAGATGTTCATCATGGAAAGATTGGATACCTATGCTGAGACGATTAATACCAGCCTTCTTCCACTGGTTAAGTTTCTCTGAGTCAATATCTTCAGGATTGGCTTCCAGCGTTACTTCTGCCTCATCAGCTACTGAGAAGTGCTTATATATAGTTTCAAGAATGGAAGCTAATTCCTTCTGAGAAAGAACAGAGGGAGTTCCTCCGCCAAAGTATATGGTCTCTAACGTAGTGCCTACTGGAAAAAATTCTTTACGCAAACGTAGTTCTTGCTGGATAGCCTTTACCATCTCCTCCTTCCTGCCAAAGGAAGTGACAAAATGGAAATCACAGTAGGTACATGCCTGATGACAAAAGGGAATATGAAGGTATATGCCTGCCAAAGCCTAATTCATCTGTACGGATCCCAGCTTCTTCCTCTCTGCAGGATAAGCTTCCAGCCCTTTCTCCAGACAGGTCATCGCTTTCTTAAGATCTCCTTCATTTAATACATAAGCTATTCTTACTTCATCCTGGCCTAAGCCTTCCGTTTTATAGAAGCCTGCTGCAGGTGCCATCATAACTGTAGCTCCTTCGTAGGAGAATCCTTCCAGCATCCACTTACAAAAGTGCTCACTGTCTTTAACCGGAAGCCTCACAATGGCATAGAAAGCTCCATTGATCTCCGGACAGATGACACCAGGAATACTTCTCAAGGAAGAAACCAGCGTCTCTTTTCTGTGCTTATATTCAGCTTTTACCTCTTCATAGAAGGAAGAGGGCAGATCATATACAGCAGTAGCGCCTATTTGTCCGAGGGTGGGTGAACATAAGCGTGCCTGAGAAAATTTCAGCACTGCATTCATTAGTCTGTCATTTCTGGAAATGATGCAGCCTATTCTTGCTCCACAAGCAGAGAAACGCTTGGAAACGGAGTCTACCACTATGGCTTGCTCATGTAGATGATTGAATGAGAGAATAGAGGTATGCTTTTCCTCTCCATAGGTAAATTCTCTATAAACCTCATCTGCGATCAGATAGATATTTTTCTCCCTCGCAATGTCAGCCAGTTTTTTCAAAGCGGCCTCGGGATACAGTATCCCGGTAGGATTTCCGGGATTACAGATGAGAATGGCCTTAGTCTTATCTGTGATCTTTTCCGCAAAAGCTTCCGGCTCTGGCAGAGCAAAATCATCTTCTAAACGAGTAGTTAGCGGAACTACTTCTGCATCTACGCCTATGCTGAAGCTATTATAGTTGGCATAAAAGGGTTCTGGTACTATCAGCTGATCCCCATCATCCATAATGGAGGCAAAGACAAAGCTCAAAGCTTCAGAAGCCCCAGTGGTCACGTTAATATTGGAGATGGCCAATTCATGACCCAGTCTTTGGTAATATCCCTGAATGGCTTTTCTTAACTCCGGGGTCCCGGCAGACTGGCTATATTTTAATACGGTGGTGTCTGCCTGTTCTATGGCTTCAAACCACTGCCTGGGCGTTTCTATATCTGGCTGTCCTATGTTTAGGTGGAAAACTTTGGTCCCTCTTTTCTTAGCCTCTTCTGCTATGGGCACCAGTTTTCTGATGGGTGATTCCTTAATTCTGTCTGCTCTCTTTGATAAACCGGGCATATCTATTTCTCATATCAGGTAGACTCGTAAATTACACAGTTTTAGAGGAAATTGTTTACAAAAGCTGTTTCTTATCCGGAAATGAATACGAAACTTCCCCTACTGCTGGTAGCTGCTACCCCCATGGAACTTCAACTCATCCTGACTGAACTACAGCAGGTGGTTAAAGAAGGAAAACTACATAGAGGATTTCTGGGAGAGCAAGAGGTAATTCTTGTAGCTACTGGAATAGGGATAGTGAATACCTCATTTGTGATGGGTGGATTGCTGGGAAAATACACCTTTCAAGCTGCTATTAACCTGGGCATTGCAGGAGCCTATGATGAGGGCCTCCAGCTCGGAGAAATCGTGGAAATCCAGTCTGACAGCTTTACTGATATGGGGGCTGATTCAGCCGAGGGATTCCTTAATTTAGAGAAATTGGGCTTCCCTGTTTTCCGTTCTAAAGAAGAAATTCACTACCATACGTTAAAGAATCCTTATCTTTCTGGCGAAAAGGTTCGTAAAGTAAGCGGTGCCACCGTCAATACAGTAAACGGAGTGGCAGAGAAAATACGCCTTCACAAGCAGTCATGGGATAAGCAAGTGGAAAGTATGGAAGGTGCAGCTTTCTTTCACGCTATGCTACAAACGAACACACCTTTTTACGCATTTAGGGCTATTAGTAATTATGTGAGAGAGAGAAATACCCATGATTGGGATATCCCTCTAGCCATCAAAAAGGCGCAATTATTTGTCCTGAATTTCGTTAAAGAGGCATTGTAATTAGTGGAACTTTCTTTAATAGTTATTAACTGACTCGTTTTTCTAATATCTTTTATTCATGCAATCAACAGAGAAACCAAATTCAGGAGGAAACAAGACGTCAAAGCCTACACCTCAAAAACCCTCTGCAAGTAAACCAACACCTGCCTACTCCAAGCCTATTGATTCTTCCTCTGATCAGTCCAAAAATACGAGCAGGATCGCCCTAATAGTGGTAGGAGTTCTTGTGTTATGTGCACTAGGATACTTTGCCGTAAAGTATTTTGCTGAAAAGAGCGAAAACGAAAAGAACCTAGCAGATATTAAGGAACTAAATAGTGAGATTCTCTCATTAGAGGAAAAGATTTTAAACTTCGAGGTTAACCTGGAAGACAAGAATATGGAGATAGCGGAGAAGGATAAATTACTGGAAGAAAAATACATGGAGCTGGAAGCCGTAGTAGCCAGGCTGGCCCAGGCAAAACAAAACTCCAAAGCAGATAAGAATAAAATCAGGCAACTGGAATCTAAAGTAGGAGAGCTTCAGAACTTTGTAGATCAGTACAGAGCTGAGATAGACTATCTGAAGGCAGAGAATCAATTGCTCACGGGCCAGGTAGATAGTTTGAATACTACTACTGTCATGCTCCAAACTGAAAACAAGACCTTACAGGAAACCACGGAAAGGACAGAACAGCAACTTCAGGAAACCAAGCAAATAGCTGCTACCTTAAGAGCTACGGAACTGAGCTATTTCAGTGTGAAGAAAGGCAAAGCGAAAGAAGCTAGAGAGTTTAGGAGAGGAAGCATGAAGGATTTTAGAGTTTGCTTTACACTTCTGGAAAATCAGTTGGCTGAAAGCGGTGGGAGAGAAGTCTTCATGGTATATGAAAACCCAGGTGGGACCATCAATACAGGAAGTGGTAGCGGAAAGTTCATGTATAGAGGTCAGCAGAGAGAATACTCCTCCAAGACTCTGATCAACTATACAGGAAGTGAGCAGGAAGTATGTGTGGATTTTGCTCAACCTGAAGATTTCAAATATGAAAAAGGGATACAGTATATTTCTCTTTACGCTGAGGGGAAATTGATAGGACAAGGAAACTTCCGAATCAAGTAGTCCTAAGGAGGATATTAAACAACATAATAGGGGGTTGATCATCAGATCAACCCCCATCTCTTTTATGCAAAAAGCTCTGTTAGAACTTTATTTCTTCACCGGCTGAATTAAAGTATTTGGTAGTGGTGAATGGCATAGAGGTATCTGGTGCGATATTCACCCAAATTCCGTAGTTCATTAACCACTTAAATCTAATACTCTTCACAAAGCCTTCTTTCAAATAAGCTGCCACATAAGGGTTCACAGCAATCTTCAGCTTCTTCTCCTTATTCTGTCTGATGAGAAACTCTATATTATTAGAAATCTCATCCGCTATCAGAATTGAGGCTTGAATCTTACCAGACCCATTACAACTGGGGCAAGTTTCTGAAGTTTGAATATTGATCTGAGGACGTACTCTCTGACGAGTGATCTGAACCAGTCCAAACTTACTAATAGGGAGAATAGAATGCTTAGCCCTGTCAGCCTTCATTTCTTTTCTCAGGAAATCATTGAGCTTACGCCTGTTTTCAGGTTTCTTCATATCTATGAAGTCCACAACAATGATTCCTCCCATATCTCTCAACCTAAGCTGCCTGGCTATTTCCGTAGCAGCTTCCATATTAGTTTGGAGCGCTGTCTCTTCCAGGGATTTGTTATTGAGGTTTTTACTTCCGCTATTCACGTCTATAACGTGCATAGCTTCTGTATGCTCAATCACCAAATAACTACCATTAGCCATGGAAGCTATTTTCCCAAAAGAGGCTTTGATCTGTTTCTCTAGTCCTAATGCCTGGAAAAGAGGGGTACGACCTTTATATAACTTAAGTCCTTTTACCTGATCCGGTTGATGGTTTTTCAGGTACGCTTCTATGTCCTTAAATGAGGCCTGGTCATCCGTTTGAATGGTTTCAAAACCCTGACTCAACATATCTCTCAATATGCTGGTGGCTCTGTTATGTTCACTTAAGACTTTACTAGGAGCTTTAGACCTGTGTAAACGTTCTGTCATGTCCCCCCACTTATTCAGGATATCAGAGATATCACTGCTTAGGGTAGCAGCATCCTTACCTTCAGCAGCAGTTCTTACAATGATGCCAAAGTTATGGGGACGCAGGCTTTCAGCCAGCACTTTCAGGCGCCGACGTTCATCTACACTTCTAAGCTTCTTAGAAACTGAAATGGTTTTTGAAAATGGGACCAGAACCACGTATTGACCTGGCAGTGAAATTTCACTAGAAAGTCTGGGACCTTTAGTAGAAATAGGTTCTTTCACTACCTGGACGAGAACTTCCTGATTAGATTTCAGGACTTCTTCCATTTTGCCATGCTTATTAATGTCTGGCAATGGTTTGATAGACTTGAGATCTCTCACCCGCCCGTTTCTGGGATTTTTGGCGGCTTTTATATATTTCAAGAGAGATTTAACCTGAGGACCGAGATCAAAATAATGCAGGAATGCATCTCTTGGATGCCCTACTTCCACAAAGGCTGCATTAAGCCCTGGGACTATTTTTTTTACTCTTCCCAGAAAGAGATCACCTACAGAGAATTCTTCAGTAAGTTTCTCGTGATGAAGCTCTACAATTTTTTTATTTTGTAATAATCCTATCCTCAGGCCGTCTTCACTTCTGGATACAACTAACTCGTTCACATTTTTAACATTAATGTGTCCTCGGCAGAATTTGGTCTACCGAGTTCCAAAAAGACGGAAGTAAATAGCTGGTGCAGAGGAATAAAGAGGAAAAATCTTTTTCAATAGAAAAAGCCAGGAGACTAAACTCCTAGCGATTTTTCTTCTTGTGTCGGTTTTTTCTCAGTCTTTTTTTACGCTTATGCGTAGAGATTTTGTGTCTTTTTCTTTTCTTTCCACAAGGCATAATGACCTCCTTATATTTTTTAAAACGTATTTAACAAAGCTCTGGCTTCAGCCGTCAATTCAGGATCTGTTGAAAGCTCAATGGCTTTCTCTAACAACCCTCTGGCTTCCGCTTTATTATCCAACTGAGATAGAACATACCCCAATTGGAAGTTTGCTTGCGCATTCTCAGGTTCAAGTTCCAGAACCTTTTCAAACCTGGACTTAGCCTTATCCCATTGTTGGGTCTGAATGGAAAACATTCCCAACATGAAACTGGCCTCTACATTATCAGGGTTAAGTTCAAGAACCTTCCTTATCGTGAGAATTCCCTTCATGCTGTTTTGCTGCTGCCTGGACTCTGTATAGGCAAGGCCCAAATTCAGCAAAGCAGGCTCATCATTAGGGATATTTGAAGTAACTTCTTCCAGTAGCTGAATGCCTCTGGAGGAGTATTTTCCAAACAACTCAGGATCAGAGGACACAAAGGTAAGCTTTGAAGCGCGGTAATTCAAAATCCCCAGCCTTCTTTTTGTGTCAATGTTATTTTCTACCGTCAGAAGTTGTTCTCCGTAGTCAGCGGCATAGGCAAATCTTCCTCTATCTGCTAGTCGGGAAACTACTGAATCCAAGAGAGGGGCTTTCTCAGCGCCTTCTAGTTCAGCCAGTTCTGCTATCCATGTATCCAGTTTAGGGTCAGACCCCAAAGATGGAAGCTTGGAACCTCCAGCAGAAGCTGAAGACTGGATAACGGCTTCAGGTAAATTGGTTAGATTAGTCTTATCTGCGAAGAGTAGTAGAATAAAAACGATTCCCCCTCCTACTATCACTACCCACCTAAGCATACTATCTTTCATAATCTCCCTTCATATCCTGGTAGATAAAAACGATGTTCCTTAAGCAGGTTTAACATCCGCACTTTTTACCTTCTCCACGAATACCTTTGCCGGTTTAAAGCTAGGCACATAGTGAGCAGGAATGGTAATAGACTCATTTTTAGAAATGATTCTACCTACCTTTTCTTTTCTATACTTCACTACAAAACTGCCAAAACCCCTTATGTAAACATTTTGACCACTCGCAAGGGAATTTTTCACCACGGTAAAAAAACCTTCCAACGACGCAGATACATCTGCCTTGTCTATCCCTGTCTTTTGTGAAATTTCGTGGATAACTTCAGCCTTAGTCACTGTTATCTAAATTACTATGTATTAAACAATTAGGACGTGATTCCTTTCGAAACGATCCGCAAATTTATAAGATTCAAGCAAATGACAAAATCTTTTTCCCCCAAAACTGTCCACTTTCCCTAAAATCCTGCTATTTCTGATAGGTCAATGAATTTCTCCCTATTTTCCCTGGGCCATATTATCCCATTTCAACAGCAACTTATACAATTTCGACAGTGTTTGACGCCGATTTTCATTCACATGATCTAACAAAGATAGGGAACCAATCGTTTGAAATTTCTGCAAAATAATTCTTATTCCTTTATCAAGTGCCCCAAGACCCAACTCACCATTCTCCACAGAACCCCGACTATATAGGAACCCAGATCCATCAGTGGTACCTACAGCAAGGCCGAGATTTGCCCTGGCGGGATACTTTTAACCCTTATAAGATATGGTTGGCTGAAATTATCCTCCAACAAACCCGTATCCAGCAAGGGATTAAGTACTACTATCGTTTTTTAGAACGCTTCCCAAATGTAAATAGCCTGGCCGAAGCAGAAATAGATGAAGTTCTTAAGTATTGGGAGGGCCTTGGCTATTACTCCAGAGCCAGAAACCTGCACGCTACAGCTAAAAATATAGTAGAGAACCTTTCCAGCACCTTCCCGGACCATCATTCAGAACTCATCAAGCTTAAAGGAGTAGGGCCCTATACGGCCAGAGCTATAGGCTCTTTTGCTTTTGGAAACGCTACAGGAGTGATTGACGGGAATGTTCTCCGGGTCATGAGCAGGGTACTGGGGGATCATTCTCCTATCAATGAAGTCTCTACCAGAAATAAGTTTCAGCTGATTATAGACGAGTGGGTAGCCAAAGTACCTTCCAGGGAATTCAATCATGGGATAATGGACATAGGAGCTACTATATGTACACCTACCCAACCTGCCTGTATGATTTGCCCCCTTGAATCTACCTGTGTGGCCCGTGCAGAAGGACTTACCCAAGTCCTACCTTACAAGCCCAAGAAGCTGAAACGTAAAATCAGGTTCTACCAATTTTACCTGTGCAAGAACCAAGAAGGGGAAATAGCCGTAAGAAAACGTCCTGAGAAAGGGCTCTGGGGAGGGTTATGGGAAATCCCTCAAACAGAAGTTTCCCGAGATTTTTGGTTGAAGAAAGTAGATGAAGCAGGAGGAACTTATGCGGGCGAATTAAAACACGTTTTCACCCACTTTGATATGATGATACATGTCTATGA
>JBCBKZ010000157.1:0-9594 GCA_038520955.1 Bacteroidota bacterium
CCATAGAGAATAGTGTCGCAGGATCTATCATCCCTAACTATGCGCTGCTAAGAGAATCTTCCTATCTCTAATCCATTTTGCACTTCCAGCCGTATCCGCTGTCTCTACCACCTTTATGTGTCTGTACTTATTTAAGAAGTCATGACACTGTCTGATGGCCATTGGATGAGAATGAACTTCCTGAATATCCTGTATAGTCTGTCCTGCCAGGGCCATGAAGTTGTGTTCTATTCTTAGATAAACTTCCCCTATCACGGTATAGGAAGATTCTCTTAGCAGCGCATAGTTAGGGATGATAGATCCTGCGACACTATTCTCTATGGCCATGACGCCCAGATTAGCTTCGCCTTCATCAAGCGCACGAAACAGAATGTTAAAAGAATCACAGGGAACTATTTTACAATCTTCTCCCAGGAATTTCCTGGTAGCTATTTCATGAAAAGAGCCTTCCACGCCCTGAATAGCAACGCGTTTCTCTTCTCCTTCTATACCTGATTCTTTTAATGTGTCCAGTGTCATAATTGCCTTAAATAAAAAAGGCGTCCATGGTAACCAGGGACGCCTTCAATTGATGTATTTTTTATATCACAAGAAGCCCCTGGTAGTATTACCAAAATAAAAGTAATAAAAGGACTCAAATGTGAATGTTGATTTCATGGAGCAAGTATAGGTAAAAGAACCATAATTAAAAAGGTATATCAATGCCTTTTTGATAAAAATATGCCTTATTCGATCTCTTGATGATAAAATGGCCTGAGCCTGAGCCTGATTCCTTCCAAATCCTTTACCATGGTTTGCTGTATGATCGTAATTCTCTTAGGAATGCGTTCTTCATCTTCCAGGACGAGTAACATATCCCTTAGGGTAGAATCTGGTAAAGAAACGGCAGCTGTATCTGAGGTCATTAAGGTGAAGGAAAGCATCATAGATTGACCTACGCTGGTATTCTGGGCAAAGGACCGTAACTCTCCTTTTATCTCTCCTGACAAGGCCAGGCTAGTGTCAGAAAAATCGATTTCTGTGGAAGGGTGAATATACTCTGCATTTAGCTTGGAGACCTTCATGAGATTCTCTGTGGGACATCCATAGAATTCCAAAAGTCCCGGCACTGCCTTACAGTAATCCAGTCTGTTGGCCACCCCATCTCCATCCTGGTCAGCGAAGGGGAAAAAGTTAGCAAAGTCTCCTCCTTCAAACTTCTCAGCCTGGTCTACCTTCCCGTCAGGACACCCGTGATTTACTTTTGCTCCTGCCGCATGAATACACCAATCCTCAACATTCTTAATTCCATCATTGTCTTCATCGCCCTCGTCCAGCACTGCTTTCGTCACAGATTTCTCCTCTTCATCTGTTATTTCTCTCCAGTAATATATTTGAGCTTGAGCATCCTGAAATGATAAGACAAAACAGCAGCATCCCAGAATCAAGAAAGGAATCAGTCTGTGGAAACTTGGTAGATTCTTTATGGGAAATTCTCTCTTCATACAATCTTATAGATTAATAAAAGTCGCCAATATTTTCATTTATAGCGTGAAAAGCTATCTGGAGAATACCTATGAGCAACCTATAAAACGGATTAAACTCTTAAGCTGTTATTAGTAGGAGCGACCCTAAAAATGATTCTGGCTTAGAAGTTTAATGTTCATATAATATTCCCAAATTATGATTTTTCAATAAAAATGTAAAGATCCAGCGTCATCTGGCGACATGATTTTTAATTTTTCTGATAACACTTAACCCTTCATAAACCCTATTCTATGTTTATTGTAGAATCCTATTCACTGGCTGTATTCCTCTGCGTCATTACGATGCTATGCTGGGGATCTTGGGCTAACACACAAAAACTGGCTGGCCAGCAATGGCGTTTTCCTCTATTCTACTGGGATTATACCATTGGAGTTTTAATTATTACCCTCATTTTGGCATTTACCCTGGGTAGTAGTGGTGAAGAAGGAAGATCTTTTTTGGCAGACTTTGGGCAGGCGGATTCCTCCTCACTTAGATCTGCCTTTCTGGGGGGCGTCATTTTCAATATCGCTAACCTTCTGCTGGTAGTAGCTATAGATATAGCGGGCATGGCAGTAGCTTTCCCTGTGGGAATAGGGCTGGCCCTGGTTATAGGAGTTATTGTCAATTACATTGCCTCTCCTGTAGGAGATCCACTCTACATATTTGTGGGTGTAGCATTGGTAGCAGCAGCCATCATATTAGATGCTATCGCCTATGGTAAACTTCCCAAGCCTGAAGGTCAACAGACGCGAAAAGGACTTATCATTTCTCTGGTAGCTGGCGTACTGATGGGCTTCTTCTACCGTTTTGTGGCGGCCTCTATGGCTACGGACTTTGCCAATCCTGAGGCGGGTATGCTTACGCCCTATACTGCCCTGGTGGTATTTGCAGTGGGGATTTTCATTTCCAACTTTCTATGGAACAGCTGGATGATGTACAGGCCTCTGGCGGGAGAAAAAGTTAGCTATCAGGACTATTTCAAACTGGGAAACCCTAAACTTCACGCCATAGGCATAATAGGTGGAGTTATCTGGGGGATAGGGATGTCTCTCAGCATCATAGCTTCCGGTTCAGCAGGTTTTGCTATTTCCTATGGGCTAGGTCAGGGCGCTACCATGATTGCAGCCATTTGGGGTGTATTTATCTGGAAAGAATTTAAGGGAGCGCCTAAGGGCACCAATACCCTCCTGGCGGCTATGTTTATCTGTTATCTGGTAGGGCTGATTTTGGTTATTCTGGCAAGGTTATAATCCACAACACATTTCGCATGATTACAGTAATAGGCAGTTCCAATACGGACATGATATTGAAACTGGGCAGAATTCCCGCTCCAGGCGAAACCTTGTTAGGAGGTGAGTTTCAGATGGCCGCAGGTGGAAAGGGTGCTAATCAGGCAGTAGCTGCTGCCAGAGCAGGGGCAAAAGTACACTTTGTTGCCTGCGTAGGGAAGGACGTATTTGGAGAACAAGCCATACAAGGATTCCAAAAAGACGGTATCGATACTCAGTTTGTATTCCAGGAAGAGGGGCCTGCTTCAGGGGTGGCCCTCATTTTTGTGAGTGAGGAGGGAGAAAATTCTATAGGAGTAGCTTCAGGGGCTAATGCTCAGCTCTTACCCCAGAACATAGATGCTGCCATTTCAGCTATAGAAGAGGCCGATCTGGTCCTCTTGCAGCTTGAAACGCCTATGGAAACCATTGCATATGCCATTGAAATGGCACATAAGCGAGGAAAAAAGATCATTCTCAACCCAGCTCCTGCTCAGGTGCTTTCTACGGACATCCTCAGTAAGGTAGACATTCTCACACCTAATGAAACAGAAGCAGCTTTATTGACTGGAATGCCCGTTAACTCTACTCAGGACGCTGAGGAGGCAGCCAGGAAACTGAGGGAAATGGGCGTCAAAGAGGTCATTATAACACTAGGAAAGGAAGGTGCTTTACACTATGATGGGACATCTGCCAAAGTGATTCCCGGCTTTGTAGTAGATGCTCAGGATACGACTGCCGCAGGTGATACCTTTAATGGAAGCCTGAGTGTAGCCCTCACGGAAGGAAAATCTATGGAGGAAGCCATCAAATTTGCCCATGCAGCTTCAGCCCTATCAGTTACCAGGATGGGGGCGCAACCTTCAGTTCCTTCAAGGAAGGAGATTGAGGATTTTCTGGCTAGATAGAATTTGGCTTATGATTCTGTACAGAAGTCAAGGATGGTGTGCGCCAGAATCTCTGCCGTTTGGTAAACGCTCTCCATTTCTACATACTCTATGGCAGCATGCAGCCCTCCTCCACTAGGGCCAAAAATGACAGTAGGGATACCTTTTTCTGAAAGAAGAGCGGCATCAGTCCAGAAAGTAACACCCTGTAAAGGAGCCTCTCCCAGTTTTCTCTTACGGGACTTTTCCAATGCTAATACTATGGGATCATCATGCTTCACCTCCAGAGGCAGCCTCTCTACATAAGAAGAAAGCTCAGCCTGGAGTTGTGGGTCATTCTTCCTCAATTCATTCAGAATATTCTCCATTTCAGCATGAACATGCTCAATATACTCCCCGGGAAGGGTTCTCCTTTCCAGTTCTAACAGGCATTTATCAGGATAAATACTCATTTCAGTTCCCCCTTCTATGGTGGAAGCATGGATAGATGCTCTCCCTAATAATGGGTGAACTCGTTTTTTCAGTTCTTGCTCCTCAAAATCATGGATGGCACAAAGAATATTTCCTGCCTTCATGATAGCATCTATGCCTTGATCAGGTTTACTCCCATGCGCCGCTTTCCCTATGACTCTGATTCTTTGCCAAATAAATCCTTTGTGGCCTACGACTATATTCGTATCGGTAGGTTCCGTGACAATGGCAGCATCAGCGGTAAAGGACTCCAATAACTTAAAGGTTCCCTTACTCATATGTTCTTCATCAGCCACACAGGCTATGATCACATCTCCATCCAGCTTAATGCAAGAATCCATGAGCAACTTAACCGCCATGATCTGGGCACATACCCCGCTCTTCATGTCTATAGCCCCTCTCCCAAACATCTTCCCTTTATCCAGTACCGGATCAAAGGGATTGATTTCCATTCCCTCTACTCCTACTGTGTCAAGGTGCCCGTTTAACATCAGGCTTTTCCCCGTTCCATTTCCCTTCCATACTCCGATCACGTTGGCCTGATGATCAGATATTTTCTGAAAATGAACCTCCAATCCCATTTTCTCCATATAGGCCTGAAGGAAAGAAGCAATGCGATATTCTCCACTCCCCTTCTTGGATAAATTAGGGTTAATAGACTCTATGCTGATAAGTTCACTCAGCAACTCATTTATCTCAAATGTATCCGCACACAATGCCTGCATAGTTTCTCTTACCAAAAGTATATGACAATAACTGCTGTCAGAAGTATTAACAACACTGATAGAATACGATAGTTTGTATACCAGGGTACTCCTTTCAATGATTCTGTATCAGCATCAAATATTTCGCGGGTGTAGGTGTATTCATTTACCTGCTCTTCTGACTGAGGAGGAGTGGCTAGACTCACAGCCGCCAGAATAAAGCCACACAAGGCTAACAAATAAGCTGCCTTATGGAGGAAGTGTATGCTGTTTATTTGCGCCATGATACCCGTAAGCTCATTTTCGCCTCCATACACTTCCAGGGTCAAAAGGAAGATCGCAATCACAAAGCCTGACAAGAGACTGGCAATAGCTCCTGTCCCATTGGCACGTTTCCAGAACAATCCTGCCAGGAAGACCGCTACTACTGGAGGACAGGTAAATGCTATTACCCGTTGAAGATAGGTAAACAGGGATCCCAGTTTTTCTATCTGTGGAGCCCAAAGCGCTGCCAGTATCACCAGCACTATGGTAGAGATTTGTCCAGCTCTTACCAGTTGCTGATTGGTCATGTTTGGCCGCAGCTTAGTAACAAAGTCCATGGTGATCAAGGTAGAAGCTGAATTAAAGGTAGCCGAGACACTGGACATCATGGCGGCTAACAAGCCCGCCAATACCAATCCGAGTAATCCATGTGGCAATAGCTTAAAGAGTAGGACCGGATAGGTCATATTCGGACAGTCATTTAAATTCTCACACAGAGTAGTTACCCCGTCTTTTTGAATCTCATAATTAAGGAAACTTAGGTCCAGATCGGAGAACAGTAAAATTGCAACCGTTCCCGGGAAAACCATGATAAAAAGGACTGGCAGTTTCAGTAAGCCAGCAAATAAAGCACCCCATCTACCATGATTCAGGTCTTTAGCGCCTAATACCCGCTGAACCATAAATTGATTGGTCGCCCAGAAGTAAAATCCTAGTATAGGCACACCAAATAATAAACCCGTCCATGGCATAAACTCATCATCAGCCGGCCGGACCAGGCTAAATATTTCTGTGGGACTTTGGTCTCCTACAGGAGGCGTTCCTCTCATGGCAGTAAGCCCATCCACCAGCCCACTCCATCCACCTACTTCCGCAAAGCAGAAATAAGTCAGGATCATAGATCCTATGATCAGGAGAACGGCTTGAATCACCTCTGTATGGATTACAGAAGAAAGCCCTCCCGGAACCGTATAAGCTGCTGCTGCCATGGCCAGAAGTACCACTATCAACCAGGTGGGCGTCCCCGGAAATACAATTTTCAATACCAGCATGCCCACATATAGGCCTGCAGCGGCGTCAACAATTACGTTCGAGATGAGCGTTACAAAGGAAAAATAGTAGCGCGACTTACTATCAAACCTTCTTTCCAGAAATTCCGGCATGGTATAAACCCCGGAGTTTAGGTAAAAAGGCATGAAAAAGATAGCGAAGAAGACCAGAATGACTACGGCCAGCCACTCATAATTATACACATGTGTATTTGTGAGATAAGCATCTCCTGCAAGACCTACCAGGGTGGAACTAGAAATATTAGCCGCAAAAAGAGAAATCCCCACTACGGGCCAAATCATACTCCTTCCCCCCAAAAAATATTCTTCTGAATCCTTTCTCTTGGCCTTGTATAAGCCATACCCAATAATCAGGACGGCATACACAAGCATGATGACCACATCAAGCGTATTAAGGCTAAATTGTTCCATGGTTGATCTGTAGTATCGTAGTTTAAGTCTTAATTTCAGAGAGTAATTTCGACCAATTCAATATATACAATTAATTGAATTTTATTCTCTGAAATTTCCAATAATCATGTTTACAGATTATTCACTATTCCCCTATGATAGCCATATCTTCACGAGTAGTAATGTTCTGAATCACGTAATTCCCTACTTTTTCGCCCTGCTTCACGCCATTGTAGATGGCAGGACGGTAGTGAATCCCTCCATACAATCTGCTGATAGCAGCCTCTTCACTGGCATCTATGAAGGACTCAAACTGACGAGGAGGTAATCCATACGCCATCTCAGTGGTATCATTAAAGGCAAAATCATCTCCAAAAATATGGGTAAGAGAAATGGCAGCAGCACGCGAAATCACGCTATGCCCGCTTGTATATTCCGGGAAAGGTGGCGTTTGTAATAAGGGAACCCATTCAGGATCAATATGCTGATTAATAACCGTTTCAGGCCTGATCAGGGAACTCCTGTATTTCTCATCCCAACAACTGATAAATGCATCAGCCAGGGCAATGGTAGCAAATACATATGCTTCTGCAGACTCCATGATGTTCTTCCCTTCTTGCCTACAAGCCAGTTTAGTGATGCCCACCCAGTGTCCACCAGGCGTAATCTTTTTAGTAGCAAACATCACGTGCCCCTGTACATTCACTACGTATGGGTTACAATCCCAGAAAGAAGCAATCTCTGTTTGGTCTTCATCCAGCTCATTAGTAACCTCATAAACCTCCATCACCTCTTTAAAGAAGTCACTGCCTTTGTTCATATCATAAGCTGTAGGCCTTACCGGAATGAACTGTGTAGCAGAGTCAATGATAAACGGCCTGATTTTATTCCAGTGAGGTTCTATGCCTTCCATATAAGCTGGAGGAGTAGGCTTCCAACGGTCTTCCTGGTCTGTAACGTTAAACTTGGGAAAGGTTCTTGTCTGATTATAGTTATCTTCCTTAGCCCATGCCAAAATATGGGTCGAGATCTTCTCTCCTAATTCTACTGAGGCATCAAATACACTTCCAGGTACCCCTTTCTCCTTATATGCCTGCATGATGGCTATCTTGGCATCCTCTATATCTGGTTCTGAGAAAACGAGCGCTTTTCCTGTGTTCAGGTAGGCTGTCAGTCCTACTACTGGAAAGTAGTATTCTTTATCAGGGTCCGGCTGGGGAACTTCTCCTAAACCATTTAACTGTCCAGCCAGTGTTTTGTATCCGGGATAACCATTTCTAAAGCCCTCATAAGCAGCTATGCTTGGGTAAGCATACACGCGGCTGGCTACAGGCGGAGAAAATATATCGAATACGATGGCGTCATTCACTGACTGAACGGCTTTATGTAAAGCCTCTGCGTCATCCTTCTCATCTAAATAGGCAGTGTTAGGTGTACACGCACTCAGAACTGATAGCACACACAATGCTACCCACAACATGTAACTTTGGTACATTCTCATAGTTCTCATATTTCATTACTCCACAAATATAGCTTTCTCCATGTATACTTGTAAGTCTACTGACCTATAAATAATTCCATTTTTCCGTTGTTATTCCCCACTAACAGCATAAACTCTCCTTCTTTTGACGTATTACCGATAATTTGAAGACTACGGACCTCCCCAGAAAGCTTAGGCCCTACCCCATTAGGAAGGACTTCCCACCCATTAATAGAGGGGTTAATAGTCATGATCATACCTCTTCCAGCATCCATTCTCCCAAGATTAGGCGCAAAGCCAAACTGGTTTCCACCCAGGATAACCTCTTTGCTACCATCATCACTTAGGTCTACCGTAACTATCGCGTTTACGGGTGACAGTTGGCTTTCCCAGGGAAGCTCAGAAATCCTGAAAGAGCCATCTTCTAGCTGCTCTGCATAGATATGAGCGAAGGTGGTAGTCTCCAATACCAAGGCTGCTTCCAACTTATCAGCAGGAATCAGGTCATCAATGGTACTGCCAGCAAACTCCTGATAAGAAGGAAAGTCTTTTCTGATAAAGGGCATCTGCTTTTCCAGCTCATCCTTTGAAGCCATGGGATAACTCACCCCATCTCTAAAGTAGCAGAGAATAGGATCTGTCTGTCCATTCTGATCAAAATCTCCCACGTACAAATGACAAGGTTCATCATGGGAAGCTTTCATACTGGAATTCAATCCCAAATTGCCCGCTATCAGGTCCAAATCTCCATCTCCATCCCAGTCATTTACTTCTACCGTATTCCACCAACCTTTCTGATTCAGGAGGTCATTTTCTTGTAGGGTAAACTCTTTCCCGTCATTATACCAGATTTGGATGGGCATCCACTCTCCTACTAGCACCAAATCAGCGTACCCATTTCCATCCATATCTTTCCAGGAGGCATCAGTGATCATTCCGGCCTGGGCAAAAGGTACTTCTTCTTTTACCATAAACTCTCCTGCTCCATCATTCTCAAGTAGATAGGAGATGGGAAAAAGGCCATAATTTCCTGCTACCGATCTGGTCCCCAGGAAAACATCGACATCCCCATCCTTATCGTAATCTGCTACAGCTAAGGTGGATGAGGAGGTATTTATTTCTGGTAATCTATTGATGCCAAGAGTAAAAGTGCCTTCTCCATCATTCAGGTATAATCTTTCCTGGTTATATGGACTTCCTTCTCTAAACTGGTTTCCGCCGCAGGCTATGAGCAAGTCCTGGTCCCCATCTCCCTCCACATCAAAAAATTCGCAAGCCACTTCTTCTTGTCCCGCATAATCACTCCATATACTCTGGGAAGGGGAAAATATCCCATCTCTCTCTTGAATGAATAGCTGTCCTCCCTGTCCTGCTGCTCCACATATGTAGTAGTCGTCCAGACCATCCCCATTTACATCCGCTACTGCTATATTCGGCCCTTCAGTAGATAGCATATGAGGAATGAGAGGTTCTATGTTAAAATCCACATAATCATTTTCCTCATGTACAAAGGCCTCATCTTTTAGGAGAATAGAAAATTTTGAGGCCTTT